>JAICSB010000162.1 GCA_025937115.1 Pseudonocardiaceae bacterium
ATATGCTGGTAAAACAACTTGAGCATGAAAGTCTGACGCTAGCGTTCCCCGTGTGCCGGCTAATGTACCCGCTGGCAATTTATTCGGTTCCGCACGCCGCAGTTCGCTCGACCATCTAGGTCGGCGTTGGACCCTCAGGCCGCGAACCCGTATCACCATGAAGAAAGGGGCAGGCGATCATGTCCGCATACTACCCCGGTCCGCGTTCTTACGACGAGGATGCCCCCCTCCCCTCGCGACTGCACCCGCTAGCGCGGCACCGTGCCTTGCAGGCCGCACGCGCACACCAGCGAAACAAGCAGCAGCTTGCCTGGCGTGTGCAGGACGTCCTCGCCGGATGCGGCCTGGTCCAGACCGACTACAGCATCGCCTGCGGCCGTGTCGTCCACATTCCTCAGGTGGTCTCGGTGGTCACCGGCCCAGTGGCACAAGTGAAGCTCCGCCTCGTGGTCGGCCAGATGCCCGAGCACTTCACCGCGCAAGCCCGGGCACTCGCATACCATCTGCGAGCGGACGAAGTCAGCATTGTCCCGCTCGAACCCCCCTTCCTCCGGCTGGACTGGCGACGCGGGGAGCAGACCGATGAGATCACCCGGCGGGCCGCATGATGGTGAAGGGCGAGTCGATGCCTCTGTGAGCGTCGTCGCGGTGCGTCTCACTGGAGATCACTAGGCAAGCTAGGCCCGACTTCGCAAGCTAGGCCCGACTTCGTCGGGCCTAGCTTGCCGTTAGGCATAGGTCGGTTCACGCTTACGCCCGCGCCGGCACCATCCGGACCAAGCTGATCCACGCTCAGCGGCGGCATCGCCCGCTTCCCGCACCGCAAGACATTTTTGTGCACTCGGCGAGCGGGGTAACATCTCACGACAGCTGTAGCTCGTTACGCTCATAGAGTAACGGATTCAGGCTGCGGCGCGCTGGTCGTACAGCCGTGTCGATCGCTTCGTATCACGCAGGCGGCGGTTGTCCGAGGGAGCGCAGCGCTGTCACAGTGGAGGTGCGGATACTGATCGACCTATCATCACACACCAGTGGTCGGGGACCGTAGTTCCGGAGCTCCCTCCAGGTAACCGACTGTAGAGACGGACGAGATGGGCCCACAGGACCGCTCTGACGACGCGGCCGCCGAACGATTGCTCCACCCGGCCGAACCGGCGGAGCAGTTGATGCACCCCAAGAAGAACGGCCACGTCGAGGGCGAGCCGGCCGTCTTGGCCTTGGCGGACGCGTCGCCGTTGTCTGCCGAGCTCGCCTTGCGTCTCACCGCGATCGAGGCAGGACTTGCCGAGGTAGCGCAACGATTCGCCGGCGAGAATGCCCGGGCAGTCGCCAGGGAGCGAGTGATCGACCGCCAGCACGAGGAGATCGAACGGCTCAAAGTGATCGAGCGGGCCGGCCAGCTGCGGCCGATCGTCACGGACCTGTGCCGGCTGCGCAATGGTCTGCTGCGGCAGGCCGGGACTATCCCCGACGAGATAACCGGGCCGCAGGTCACCACCCTGCTCGATTCGTTCGCCGGGACCGTCGAGGAGATCCTGGAGCGCTGCGGCGTCGTCGTCCTGCCCCGGGATGTGGGCGCCCCCTTCGCGTCGAGCCGCCAGGAGGTCACCGCAGTCGTGGAGATCGACCACCCCGAGCGGGACGGCACGGTTGCCGACGTGGTGCAGGACGGTTACGCGGAGATTCACAATGGAAAGGTCGTCGTACCGGCTCGCGTCAGGGTTCACCGTTATGTGACGAAGGAGAAAACGGATGACTGAGGGTGCCGATGGGGCGGCCCGAGTCTTCGGTATCGACCTAGGAACCACCTACTCCGCGATCGCCTATATCGATGAGACTGGGCGGCCGACCGTGTGCCGCAATGACAACAACGCCGAGATCACACCGTCAGTCGTGCAGTTCGCGACGCCGACGAACGTCGTGGTCGGTGAGTCGGCCAAGCAATCGGCTTTCATCGACGCCGACAGTGTCGTAAGCCTCATCAAGCGGCAGATGGGCGAGGACCGGGAGTACGAGTTCCACGGCGAGGTCCACACGCCGGAATCGATCTCGGCGCTGATCCTACGCCGCCTGGCCACCGACGCCGCGAACTACACGAACGGTCCTGTCGAGCAAGTGGTGATCAGCGTGCCCGCATACTTCGGTGCGCGGCAGAAGGAGGCCACGAACAAGGCCGGTCTGATCGCTGGACTCGACGTTGTAGGCATCCTGCCCGAGCCAGTGGCTGCCGCCGTGCACTACGACCTGACTAGGGGCGGCGCCGACAAAACGGTGCTCGTCTACGACCTCGGCGGCGGCACGTTCGACACGACAGTGATTCATGTGGGCGCCAGCGAGATCACGGTCGTGTGCACCGATGGCGATACCAACCTGGGTGGTGCGGACTGGGACGCCCGGCTGCGTGACCACCTCCTGGAGCGCTTCGTCGCCGACGCCGCACCCCTGGAGTCTCCTGGAGACGACGCCGAGTTCCTTCAGGAGATCGAAAATAAGGCCGAGGAGCTCAAACGACAGCTGTCGTTGCAGGAAAGCCGGCCGGTGCAGCTGCGGTTCGCCGGAGTCGCGGCGCGAATCCAGGTCACCCGGGCCGAATTCGAGATGATGACCGCAGACCTGCTGGACCGAACTATCGAGATCGTGCGGCGCACGCTGAACACGTTGGAACAGCGCTCACCGGGCGCGACGATCGACGAGGTGCTACTCGTCGGCGGGTCCACGCGCATGCCAATGGTGCTGGCCCGGCTGGCCAAGGAGTTCGGCTGGGATCCGAAGCTGCATGACCCGGAGTTGGCTGTCGCCAAGGGCGCCGCGATCTTCGCGCTGTCCCGAGTTGTGTACAAGATGCAGCGGGAGGCCAAGGAAGGCGCCGGCAGCGAGACTGAGGCGCAGTGTGAGGCGGCCAAGGTCATCACGGAGGTCGCCCGCCAGTACGGCATATCCGAGGAGACGGTCAGGCATCTTTCCAGCAAAAAGACTCACAGCGTTCTTTCGAAGGCATTCGGCGTGGGAATGCACGATCGCGACACCGGCCGGGATTACGTCAAGCACCTGGCGTCCGCCAACGATCCGCTGCCCACCGGCGACCGCACCCTCCCTGCCGAGACCATCGATCACAACCAGACCGAAGTGCTCATCCAGCTCTACGAGCAGGCTGGCACGGTGGTGAGCGAGGAACGGTCGGCGAACAACCCGCTTGACGACGGCAGCGGCTGCATCACGGGCATCCCGCCGCAGCCGGTGGGGAAGCTCGCGAAGATTGACATCGTCATGTCCATCGACGAGGACGGTTTGCTGCAGCTGCGGGCCACCGAGCGCAGCACCGGCAACGAACTGGTCATCAGGGTCACAGTGGGCTTGTCCACCGAGCAGCTCGGGCACGCCATCCACGCTGTCTCCAAGATCTCGATCTCGAGCTGACGCAGGTGGTCGGCTTTGATCCTCGGGCCTACGAGGACCAGGTGCTCAAGCCGTTGCGCAAACGGCTGCCGCACCTTTCCGACGATCTGCTGACGCGCTACGCGGTCGACCTGACCATGGATTCCGCCGCGCTGCGCGGGCGCATCGATAGCGTGGTCCGGTTGTGGAACAAAGCGGCGATGAAGGCCGGGCCGACCGGCCTGGTGTGCCAGCAGTTACTGCGCAAGCACGCGGAGCTTCAGTGCGGTGGGAGCGCGGACCTCACGAGCCCGCGGTGGTGGCAGGCCCGGGAGGCGGTCCGCCACGAGCAGCTCGGGTCGGACATCGTTGACTTAGCCGCATTGCTGGAGTCGAGCCACGGCGAGCTCGGTGTGATCACGCACAACCAGCTGCGGGCGGCGGCCGCCGCCCATCCCACACTCGGGGATGCCGAGATCAACCAAGCCTGCATGGCCGCCGGACTGCAGATCGTAGAACCGGTCGAGCTTCCGACCGCCGCCGGGATGCGCGGCAGGTTTGAGAGCCTGAACATCAAGCTCCTCGCCGCAGGTGTCGACAGCATCCCGCGACTGCTGTTCCCTGATCTGTCCACGTTCGGCCTGCTCGACGGGTTCACCGTGACCCCGTTGCCTGCGGACCGGGACGCGGCGCTGTCGCAGAAGGTCGCCGAGAAGCGCGGAAAGGATCTGGACAAAGCGCCGGACAGCCCGGCGACCCGCGCGAACCGGGAAGCCGTGGGCATCCTGGTCAGTGAGGCCAACGGCGGCGCAGACCTCACCGCGCTCGCCCTGTTCCACTTGCTGCAGGAGGTACGGGACAAGCGCGCCGATGGCGCCCAGCCCCGCACGCTGTTCACCTTGCTGAGCCGCCGCGGATTGCAGGGTGCCGACGCGGGTCGGATCGCCGTGAGCGTGATTGCGGAGCCCGGTGTCCGCCGCGACTCGCTTGCGGCCGTCACCCACCTGCTGGCGGCGGGGAAACTGGTCGCCGCGCAACAGCTCACAACCACTCTTGCCGGCCCGCAGGGTGAGACCGCGCGCGAGGCCGTGCAGCGCCAACGCGAGCAGGTGGAAAGTTTGCGCCGGGCCGCCGCGGAGGATCTGCGTGCCGGCCGCGACGAGCAGGCCCGGGCGCGGCTGCGGGAGGCGCTCGGGTTGGCCCGCGACCTTTCAGAGCTGATCGAACAGCTTACGACGGTGCCGGCCGCGCCGGTCGTCGCGGTCACCGCGGACGCCGACGGTTGCGGCGTCCGCATCGCCTGGCGCCCGGCGTTCGATCACAGCGACGCGACCACCTTCCGGGTGGTCCGCAGGGAAGGCCGCGAGCCTGCCAGCGCTGACGACGGCCGCGAGGTACCGATTCGGTCCGGGCACTCGACCGCTGACGAGGCTCCCCCGGTTGGGCGGCGAGTGCACTACGCGGTGTTCGCGCGCACCGCGGGCGGGCAGTGGTCGCGCCCCGCCTGCGCCACGGCACAGATCGTTCCTCCTGTCAGCGACGTGGTGGTCGAGGGCGGCAGCAACATCGTCACCGGACGCTGGCGGGTCCACCCCGACGTCGCGGCCGTCGAGGTCCACCGCGCCGTCGGCGTCTCGGAGGACCGGGGCGAGCTGGTGGCCGTTGACCGCAACCGCGCGTTCTGCGATGGCACAGCCGTAGATGGCGTTCGGTACTTCTACACGCTGGTCGCCTGCTACCCGCATCCCGACGGTTGCGGTGCGGTGCGTTCCGCGCCCGTGGTCGTGCACGGCGCGACCCGCCCGGAGGCACAACCAGTCACACTGACCGCGACGCCCACCACCGGTGCGGGCCTGATGGCACGGCTGTCCTGGTCGCAGCGCCCCGGCAACGAGATCGTCGTCCGGAGTTCGCCGCAGCCGTGCCCGTGGGAGTACGGCCAGGTCGTGGCGCTGGCGGAGCTGGCGAGTTACGGCATCGAGCTCGATGGCACGCGCACCGCGAAGGACGAGTCGATGACACTCGTCGCAGCGGTACTCCCCGGTCGTTCCTACTGCGTGCCGTTCACCCTCGGTGCTGACGGCGCGGTCCGCGGGCAGGACGCCGTCGTGGCCATGGTGGATCCGGTGCGCCGGCTGCGGGCTCAGCGGTTCGGCGACGATGTCCGCGTCACGTGGCTGTGGCCAGACAAAGTGAGCGCAGCCGACGTGTGCTGGGCAGGCGGCAGGCGTCGCATCACCTTGCAGCAATACCGCGACGAGGGCGGCTGCCAGCTCCGCGGCTTCCTGGGGGCCCCGCGGGTCGAGGTGTGCGCCGTCATGCTCGACGAAAGCGGGGCAAGCCGCTCGGACATGATGTCGGTAGTTGTCGAGGAGCGACCACCACCGCTGACTTACCAGCTGCGCCGCCGCGGCTACCACCTCTTCAGCGGTGTCACGTGCGTTGTGACGCTCTCCGGTGCAGAGCCTATCTCCGGGGTCACCGTGATCATCGTGGCCGCGGCTGGACACGCCATGCCGCTATCGCCGCAGGCGGGAGTGGAGCTGCTTCGGCAGCCGGTCGTGATCGACCCTGCGGTGCCGGTGGTGCTGGAGGTGTCCGTCCCGCGGTTGACCAAGCCGTACTGGTTGCGGTGCTTCCTTGCCGAACCCGCAGCCGCCCTTCTCGTCGATCCGCCAGTCGGCCAGTTGAAGGTGTCCTGAGATGGCCACCATCGCCTGCCCGTACTGCTACCACCTCATCAACCGAGGCAAGCTGGCCTA
Source organism: Pseudonocardiaceae bacterium (assembly GCA_025937115.1). Next base: position 6,138 of record JAICSB010000162.1, read on the forward strand.
CCAATGCCTCGGACGTGGCGAGCCGGGTCGCCCGAGCTGCGCGAAGCGGGAGGACGAGCGCCGCCAGCAGCTGACGAATGTTCGAACGGCGGCATACCCGACTTTCGTGCCAGAGTCGCGCGGCATGCTCGGCAGGACCCGCATGGCAGCGTGTCCGCACTGCGGCGGGCACACCGGCGCACGTGCCTGCCCGGCCTGCCACACACCGCTGTCGTCGATTTTCGCGGAGAGCCGCAGCCCACTTGTCGGGATGGTCGGCGGCAAGGGTGCGGGCAAGACTGTCTACCTATCGGTGCTGCACCACGAGCTTCACACGACGGTACGGCGACGGTTCCAGGCCGACATCCGGCTGAGCGGGGATCAGCAGGGCGGCGTCGGGTCGCCGCGGCAATGGCTGGAAGACTACGAAGATCAGCTTTTTCGGCACAGAAGGCTGTTCGAGCAGACAGCTAGGCCACTGAACGGGCTGCGCGCACCGGTCGTCATCGAATGGCGGCAGCCGAAGCGCAGACTCGGCTTGGATACCTTCGGCACGACCGTGATCTCGTTCTACGACACCGCAGGCGAAGACCTCACGACGCAAGACCGGGTGCACACGCAGGCCTACCTTGGTGTGGCGAGCGGGTTGGTCCTGCTGCTCGACCCGTGGCAGCTGCCCGGAGCGATGGACCGCATTGACGTTCCCGCGTCCGCCGTCCGTGAGGCCGAACCGCCGCTGGATGTGCTCTACCGAATCACCGAGCTACTGCGAGTGTCGCATCAGGTCAAGGCAAGCAAGCGTGTCAAGGTGCCATTGGCCGTCGTGTTCGCGAAAATGGACGCTTTCTTCCCAGTGCTCGGCGGAAACCACCCGCTATTGGTGAAGCCAGCGTCGCTGCCGGGCTATGCTGAGACGGCGGGCCAGGACACCCATGAGCACGTG
>JAICSB010000174.1 GCA_025937115.1 Pseudonocardiaceae bacterium
TAGCAGGCCGATCAGGCGCGCGCGGCATATGGTTGCATAGCGTTGACGGTTGTTCGCGCTACGTGTTCACTCACACAGTGCGTCCTGACGCGCCAAACAAGGGGAGGGTTCATGAGTCGACGGGGTTTGCTGACCGGTCTGCTGGTCAGCGGGCTTATCGTGGGAGGCACGCTGGCTGCCATGCCGGCGAGTGCGGAACCGGCGCTTGTCCCGCTGTCGCCGTCGCTGGTCGGGCAGCTGCTCTTGGCGACCACCGGCGCAATGCCGGTGATGGTGCATGGCGTGACGCTCGCGGACGCTGAGCGGGCAGTCGCTGCCACCGGAATGCACCGGGTCACCGCGTTTCGCAAAATCGGCGTGGTGGTCGCGCAGGCGTCCAAGCCACAGATCGAAGCGGCTCGCACCCAGCCCGGCGTGACTTACCTCGAGGGCGACCAGCCCGTCGCGGTGCACGCCGCACCCTCAGCCCCCCCGCAGGTCACTACCCGCTCCACTTCGTTGGTGGCGACCCGTGGCCTGGAGGCCCGGCAGACGCTGTCCGGGGCGGACGGTGCCGCGTTGGATGGCAGCGGCATCAGCATCGCGGTGATCGACTCCGGGATCGATCCCACGCATCCCGCGTTCGCTGGCGGCAAGGTCGTGCGCGAGCTGAAGAGCGTGTGCCTCGATGAGTCCAACACCGACACCAGCTGCATCAAGGACGTGCCACTCGGTGTCGACACCGACACGCTGTCTCTCGGCGGCCACGGTAGCCACGTGGCCAGCATCGCCGCGGGCCGCAACGTCACCCTCAGCGACGGCACCACGGTGTCCGGTGCAGCACCCGGCGCTGACATCGTGTCGTTGTCCACCGGCGCAGCCGTGGTGATCATCAGCGCGGATTCATCTTTGAACTGGGTACTGGAGCACCACGCAAAACCGTGCGGGGATGCCGTGCCGGCCTCGAAATGCCCGCCGATCAGAGTGGTCAACAACTCTTACGGCCCACAGGGCGGGGGCAAGTTCGATGCGAATTCCGCGACCGTCAAACTGCAACGCCAGCTCGTCAAGGAAGGCGTTGTGATGGTGTGGGCCGCGGGCAATGACGGCGGCGACGGCTCGAAGAGCCTCACTAATCCGCCGGCCCAGGATCCGACCGGTGGTATCATCTCGGTGGCCTCCTACAATGACCAAGGCAACGGAACCCGCAACGGTCCGGTGTCCACTTTCTCCTCGCGCGGCGTGAAGAGCGACCCCTCGACCTGGCCGGACATCTCCGCACCTGGGCAGAACATCCTCGGTGCCTGCCGCGTCTATCTGCCGATCTGTTCCACTGGCCTCAAGCCGCAGAACGGCCCCGGAATTCTTGATGTGGGTGGTTACAACGTGCTCAGCGGTACATCGATGGCGTCACCGCAAATCGTCGGGATTGTGGCATTGCTGTTCCAGGCCGATCCTACCGCGACCCCCGCCGAAATCGAGGAAGTGCTGAAGTCGACGGCATTGCGTTACTCCAACGGTGCGCCTTACCGGCAGGTAGGCGGGTACCAAACATCCTTCGACAAGGGCACCGGGTTGGTCGATGCACTGGCCGCCGCAAAAGCACTGGGGGCCCGCGAACACTGATCTCTCACCAGGCATGCCGACCGGGGTGCGCCCCAGTATTTTCTAGTGCGACACACACCGGACCGCTGGCGCACCAGCGGCCAGCAGGGCACAATGAGTGACGGTGCCTTTAGCTGATCTCGAGGACGTAGGGGAAGACGCTCCTCGTCGATCAGCGGAGGTACCACATGAGCACCAGTGGCACGATCTATGTCCACTCGTCGCCGTCTGCGGTATGTCCGCACGTCGAGTGGGCGATGGCGGGCGTCCTGCAGATCAGGGCGGACCTACAGTGGACCGCGCAGGCCGCGGCTCCAGGACAGCTACGCGCCGAATGTGAGTGGTCTGGCGATCCGGGCACCGCCGCCGCGGTGGCCAATGCGCTGCGAGCGTGGCCGATGCTGCGCTTTGAGGTCACCGAGGAACCCAGTCCCGGGGTGGATGGAGAACGGTTCTGTTTCGTACCTGGGCTCGGCTTGTGGCGAGCCAGCACCAGCGCCAACGGTGACATCGTGGTCGGCGAGGATCAATTACGGGCCCTGGCCGGCACTGCTCGGGACGCGGAGTCCTTCGCCCACCAGCTTGCTCAGCTCCTCGGGGCAGCCTGGGACGACGCGCTGGAACCCTTCCGCCGCGCGGCTGATGGCGCCCCGGTGACCTGGCTGCATCGCGTGGGCTGATCACCAGCGACTTGCGCGCCCTGGAACTGCCAATAGGTTCCATTTGACGGGTTCTGGCGCCCCGGTTGGAGCGGCGTAGGGTGGGCCGGTGGCGCAGCATGTCGCCCGACGCGGGTGGACCCTTCTGCTGGTGGTACTCGTGGTGTTGGCTGGCGCCGTGGGTATCGGGGTGGCACTGCGAAGTCGGATGCCGGTGGCAGGAGCGGGTCAGCTCGACTCGATCGGGGCTCCATTAGCCAGCGCCATCGGCAGCAAGACACCGCCGAAAGGGCCCGAGCCTGGGCCGGCCACCGTCGTGTTCGCCGAGGATGCCGCAGTGCATCCGGACGCAGACCAGATCCGGAAGGTGTTGCAGAGGTACTTCGACGCCATTAACGCAGGCGACTACGCGCTGTGGCGTAGCGCGGTCATCCCGCAGCTGGCGCGTGATATCGGGGAAAGCGCATGGCACGGGCAGTACCGGTCCACGCTGGACGGGACCATCGTGGTGCACCGGCTCGAGCCCCGACCCGGTGGTGGGCTGGTCGCGCTGACATCGTTCACCAGCCTGCAGAACCCCGCCGATGCACCACCCGACCTGGCGGTGCGGTGCCTGCGTTGGTGGGTGTCCTACCCCCTGATCGGCGAAGGCGACCAGCTACGGATGGGTCCGACCGGGCCGAGCGACAACTTGCGGGCAGCCTGCTGAGCGTGCTGTGCCGCTACAGCGGGATGTTGCCGTGCGCGCCGCGGCCAGCAGGTGCCGCGGCCAGTGCTTCGGCCAGGCGTCGCCGGGTCTGCGCAGGCTTGATCACCTCGTCCACCACTCCGATCGCCACGGCGCGGTCCACCCCACCGGCGATCTGCTCGTGGTGCTCAGCAAGTTTGGCGTACAACGCCTCCCGCTCCTCCTCCGCCGCAGCGGCCAATGCCTTGCGGTGCAGGATGCCCACCGCGGCCTTAGCACCCATCACTGCCATCTCGGCATCGGGCCAGGCGAAGACCTTGGTGGCACCCAGCGACCGGGAGTTCATGGCGATGTAGGCACCGCCGAAGGCCTTACGAGTTACCAGAGTGACCCGGGGCACGGCCGCTTCGGCGAAGGCATGCACCAGCTTGGCACCACGGCGCACTACGCCGTCCCATTCCTGGCCGACGCCGGGCAGGTACCCGGGCACGTCGACCATGACGAGCATGGGCACTCCGAATGCGTCGCACATCCGGACGAACCGCGATGCTTTGTCCGCCGACGCCGAGTCCAGACAACCCCCGAGCCGCAGCGGATTATTCGCGATCACTCCGATGGTTCGCCCGGCGAACCTGCCCAATCCCACCACGATGTTGGGGGCCCATTTGGGTTGCATCTCAGCGAACCCACTAGCCGAACCGGGCTGGTCGGGACCGTCAAGCACGGCGTGCAGCAATGGGTGAACGTCGTAGGCGCGTTGACGCTGCGCTGGCAGGTATTCCGAGAGGTCGGCGTCCTCGCCCAGGGAGTGCAGATCAAACATCCCCGGGCGGGCGAACAGGCCGGCGACATGACGGGCCCGGAGCAACGCGTCGGGCTCGGACTCGGCGACCATGTGCGCCACGCCGGATTTCTTTCCGTGCGCGCTGGGGCCACCCAACGCCTCCATGTCGATCTGCTCGCCGGTGACGCTGCGGACCACGTCCGGACCGGTGACGAACACCCGGCCCTCCGGCGCCATGATCACGACGTCGGTGAGCGCGGGGCCGTAAGCGGCTCCGCCCGCGGCGGCACCGAGCACCACGGAGATCTGGGGCACCCGCCCGGACGCGCGGACCATGGCGGCGAACACTTGACCGACGGCGTCGAGAGCTTCCACACCCTCGGCCAACCGGGCCCCCCCGGAGTGCCACAACCCGATCACCGGTGCGCGCTCCCGGATCGCGGTGTCGATGGCCTCGACGATGTGCCGGCAGCCCTCCGACCCCATCGCTCCGCCCATCCTTGTCGCGTCGGTGCAGTACGCGATCACCTTGGCTCCGTCGATGCGGCCGCGGGCAGCGAAGGCTCCGCTGGTGTCGCGAGGGCGCAGGGCCACCAGCGTGTCAGGGTCGAGCAGGCACGTCAGGCGCAGTTCCGGGTCGCGCGGATCGGCTGCCCTGCCATTGCTGGGCCGGTCATCTGCGGCCTGGACACCGTTGCTTGGCTGGGCATCTGTGCGGGCACGATGAGCCAGAGCTGTCATCCGTGGTCTCCTCAAGAGCGAGTGTCTTACCCGCGGCCGGTCAAGCCGAGGTGAAGACGAGCGCGACGTTGTGCCCGCCGAATCCGAACGAGTCGTTGACGGCGGCGTGCAACTCCACCTCGCGCGCCGAGCCGGTCACGACGTCGAGCTGTACCCTCGGATCGAGGTCCTCCAGGTTCAGCGTCGGAGGCACGACACCGTCTCGCATCGCCAGTACGCAAGCGAGGCTTTCGACCGCGCCAGCGGCTCCGAGCAGGTGGCCTAAGGCCCCCTTGGGTGCGGTGACCACCGCGTGGTCGCCGATGGCTGTCCGGATCGCGGCCGCCTCAGCAACGTCGCCGACCGGAGTGGCGGTGGCGTGCGCATTAACGTGCTCGATGTCAGATTTGGCCAGGCCTGCAGTGCGCAGCGCGGTCGAGATCGCCCGGCCGGCTCCGATGCCTTCCGGCTCGGGCGCGGTGATGTGGTGGCCATCGGAGCTGGTGCCTACCCCAGCCAACCGACCGTGCCGCGCGGCGCCCCGAGCCGCCGCGAACTCCTCCCGCTCGAGCACCATCACCCCGGCGCCCTCGCCGAGCACGAACCCGTCCCGGGCGATATCGAACGGGCGGGAGGCTCGTTCGGGCTCGTCATTGCGGGTGCTCATGGCTCGCATCTGAGCGAACCCGGCCAGCGTGATGGGGATGATGCACGCCTCGGCCCCCCCGGCCACCACCACGTCGACCTCCCCGGCTCGCAGCATTCGCCACGCGATGGCCAGCGCCTCCGCACCGGAGGCACACGCGGCGACTGGGGCGTGCACGCCACCGCGAGCGCCCAGGTCCAGACCGACGTGCGCGGCCGGCCCGTTGGGCATCAGCATCGGGATGGTCAGCGGTGAGACCTTGCGCATACCCGCGTTCTCAAGCAGGTCATCCTGTCCAAGCAAGGTCAACGCGCCGCCGATGCCGGTGCCGATCACCACAGCCAGCCGCTCCGGCTCCACCTCCGGTGTGCCGGCGTGCCGCCAGGCTTCTCGCGCAGCGATCACCGCCACCTGCTCGCAACGGTCCCAACGGCGGGCCTGCACCCGCGGGAGCGAGTCGGCCGGATCGACCGCAAGCTTCGCGGCGATCCGCACGGGTAGATCGAAGCGCTCAACCCAGTCTTCGGTTAAAGCGACGACGCCGCTCTTGCCGGCGCGCAGGGCATCCCAGGTCGATGCGACATCCCCGCCGAGCGGGGTGGTCGCCCCGAGCCCAGTGATGACAACCTCGGTCATCATTCGGCGCCTCCGCCCACATCAATCCGCAGCAGTCGAGTCCGCGCGGATGAGTACGTCGACCTCACGTGGTCTTGGCGACGTAGTCCACCGCGTCACCCACAGTCTTGAGGTTGGCCAGCACGTCATCTGGCACCTTGACGCCGAACCGGTCCTCGACTTGCACGGCGATTTCCACCATGGACAGCGAGTCGATGTCCAGCTCGTCCACGAAGGACTTCTCCGGGGTGATCTCGCTGGTCTCGACGCCCGCCACCTCGTTCACGATCTCGGCGAGGCCACGGAGGATCTCCTCGTTCGTCACTTGCATATGTCCCTTCTGTCGATCACCGGTGATCTGGGCCGTTCGCCCGGTACTGCGACGTATCCTCCTGCTGCGGAGCACGACTTCGGCCGGCACCCTGCGCCAGGGTCGTTCACGGTAGAACCACCGCCTGACCCGCATACGACAGCCCAGCGCCGAATCCGACCAGCAGCGCGAGATCCCCCGAACGGACACGCCCTTCGGCACGCATGTGGTCCAGCGCGAGTGGGATCGACGCCGAAGACGTGTTGCCCGAGTGGACGATATCGTCGGCCACCACCATGTCCTCGCGGGCTCCGGCGGCCCGCATCCGCTTGGCGATAGCTTCAACGATGCGCAGGTTGGCCTGATGCGGAACCAGCACGTCGACGTCCGCCGGACTGACTCCGGCCAACTCCAGTGCCTGTAGCGCCACCGGCGCGATTTGTGTGATCGCCCATCGGTACACCTCCTGGCCCTCTTGGCGGATGAAGCAATTACGGTCGGCCACGACGATGGTCTCCACCAGATCCCCGGCGCTGCCCGCGGCAATCGGGCCGATCCCAGGCCGCTCGCCGTGGTCAGCTGGGCCGACCACCGCGGCGCCCGCGCCGTCGGCGAAGATGATGCAGGTGGAGCGATCCATGGGATCCACCCAATCGGACAGCTTCTCCGCACCGATCACCAGTACGTGCCGCGCGGAGCCGGCGCGGATCATGTCCGATGCGGTTCCCAGCCCGTAACAGAAGCCGGCGCA
>JAICSB010000005.1 GCA_025937115.1 Pseudonocardiaceae bacterium
AGCCTCACGGACGCGGGTGGGCGTGTTCTGCACGGTCGTCAGCGCGATGCGGGCAGCGTCGGCCAGCGGCCACCCGTAGACGCCGGCGGACACCGCAGGAAACGCGACGGTCTGGGCGCCGAGCTCATCGGCCACCCGCAGCGACTCCCGATAGCAGGACGCGAGCAGCCCGGAGCGGTCCTCGGACTCGGTGTGCACTGGGCCGACGGTGTGAATCACCCAGCGGGCCGGCAGCTTGCCGGCAGAGGTGGCGACCGCCTGGCCGGTAGGCAGACCGTCCGGATACCGGCTGGCCCGCAGTTCCCGGCACTGCGCGAGAATCGCGGGACCGCCGCGGCGGTGAATCGCACCATCGACCCCGCCGCCGCCGAGCAGCGAGCTGTTGGCGGCATTCACCACTGCGTCGACGTGCTGTTCGGTGATATCGCCCTGCACCAAGGTGATCTGCGTGGCCATACTCCACGATAGCTACCGGCTGGAGTGGCCGACACTTCACACCTGCGATGAGTGAACGAGACTCGTTGACCCGCCAAGGTGAACGCCAGGTGGACTGAACAGCGACACGCCTTGACGGGCCGATCCCCGGTAGCTCGACTGCGGGTCGAAACACCGCCAATTATCACGATTGGTAGTGGATATGCGCCATCCAGCCTACTTGAGGCCCATATGGGGGGCGACCTCGTGCAGCGTATCACTTCGAGTAGCTGTCCTTGGTGGGGTTAATCGTAATCTCTTCGTCGACTGCTGGACCTGAATTGTTCATCTTCAGGAGGCAGCGTCCCCGCTGTGAAATTAGTGTGTGAAGGAGCGGCCATGGCTTAAGTCCGATTCCGGGTGGGACATCGAATCGCGATCGAGGCCACCGGGAGCATCAGGGACGCGATCGTGCAGTCGCAATCCTAGGCCACCGCGATGGTGGACTCAATCAATAGCGACATCCCGAACTCAATCTTTCGGTCGTCGACTTCAAGGACGACCTCGGCGGCGGCTCCGAGCACAATCACGGACCGCCGAACATCACAACGCCGCTGTCCTCCATCACGCGATCGACGCAACGATTGCGAACGGCAGCGACGACTTCCCAGGTGCTTAGCACTTCGTGCTGCCCGGCGCCGCGACGGAAGTTCCCAGCTAAGGAGAACGAACTTGTATAAACGACTATTCACTACTCTCGCAGCAACGACGATCGCGCTTGCGTTCATGCCCGGTGCTGTTGGGATCGGGCTGGCCGCCACACCGACGGCACCGTTCACCCAGTGTCCGGCAATCGGTGCCGACACGAGCTGCGGTCTGCTGCTCGTCATCAACCCCGACGGCACCGTCACCGCGCTTAACGACCCTAGCCAGGGGCCATATGACGGCGTCGAGGACACCCTCATCGGAGTGCAGAACAACTCCGCGGTATCCATCCCGAGCCTGACGCTGAACAGCAGCCCGGGCACGGGCGCGTTCTTGTTCGATGGTGACGGCATCTGCTCCGGAGCCTTCTCCAGCACCCCGTCGGGATGTCCTGCTCCCGGACCAACCGTATCCGGATACGAGGGTCCGAACACGACGCTTACGCCGATCGACAGCGACAACGGCACGGTGACCTTCACCGGCGGTCTGGCAGCAGGTGCGTCGGCGTACTTCTCCCTCGAGGAGCACATCACCGCGCAGAACCTCATTATCATCCCGCCGAACCAGCCACCGGTGTGCTCCAGCGCCACAGTGGACCCGAAGACCCTCTGGCCACCGGACCACACCCTGCGCAATGTGACCATCTCGGGCGTCACCGATCCTGACCCAGGCGACACGGTGACCATCAACGTCACCGGCGTAACCCAGGACGAATCGGTCAACGGGCTCGGCGATGGCGACACCGGTCCCGACGCGGTCACCACACCTAACTCCAATGTCGTCAAGGTGCGAGCCGAGCGTTCGGGTACCGCCGACGGCCGAGTCTACGCGATCACGTTCACCGGCACCGACGCCGGTGGCCTCTCCTGCACCGGAACAGCGAACGTGAGCGTGCCCCATGACCAGAAGCCTGGTCACTCTGCGGTGAACTCGGGTCAGAACTTCGACTCTCTCGTCCCCTAGCCAGCCGAGATCAGTTGCACAGTGCGGGGGGCCGCCGTCCGAATGGCGGCCCCCCGCGCGTGGTCGAGGACTACACCACACCGGTGTGTGATCCTTCTCAGCATCCGTGCCGCGCTGACCGCACTGTTCCCCTCGGCTGGTGTGGCAGACTCCGGCCGTTGCGTTCCGCGCCACCAGCGATCGGCGCCAACTACAGAGGGGATCGCCTTGCGTGGTATCACCGTTGAGCTCAGCCACGAGGAGTACCGCACCGCCTGGCAAGTTCTGGATCTGGGCACCCGGCACTGGAACCTGGACCTGCCCGGCATCCCGGAACTGACCGACCAGGAACGCCGGGCCCAGGCCGCAAGCACGCTGGAGGATTTGCGGGCCCGTGGACTGGCCAATCGGCGCGGGATGGTCCCGGAGCTGGAGGACTCACTGCGGCTGGTGGCCAGCCCGGTCTGCGAAATCAACGGCTGGGTCCAGACCGGCGGCACTGCGGTGCGGTTGCTCGCCGGTTCACGCGGTGAATGGACAGTGCTGGCGATGCTCGATGAGCATCGGCTGCTGGTGCGCACTGGTCCCGCCAGCGAGCTGTGCACGGCGGTCGCCCGGCAACTACCGGATCGTCCCGCCGGGCCGGGATCGTCGGTGTCGGTGCCGTCCGCGCTGTTGGCCGAACCCGACAGCGGCGACAAACCCGGGCTCACCGGGCAACAGTTGGAAAACCGGTTGACCCGCGGCGGGGTGAAAGCCGACGACGCCCGGTCCGTCGCGACGATGCTGCGCGGCCCCAAACCCAGCGCGGGAAAGTTCGGCGCCGCCCGTCGCGATCGCAACGGCAAGCGCCACCCCGCCGGCGCCGCACTGGTCTACCTCGCCACCGAGCGCGGCGGATACACCCTGCAACCGCTGCGCGGACCCGACGGAACAGCCTGGACCACTCTGGCCCCCGCAACCCTCACCCAACTCGCGCAACGAATCGACCAGCTCCTGACCAGCATCCGCTGACCGACCAGCGTCATTTGCCGCAATCCATGCTGCGATGCCAGACACACGTGGTCTGACCACATCGCGGGCGCACCGGTTAGCTTTTCGTCGGCAGGAGCGGCGCACTACCGTGAACCGCCCGGAACGCCGACCAGCTACGCAGAAGGAGATCCCGTGCTCGACGTGGCGACCGACGAACCTGAGGTCGGGCAGTTGGTCCACGTGCGCGGTCAGCAGTGGGTGGTAACGCGGCTACGGCGGAGCCGTCAGCTCCCCGACGAGCTAGCGACTACCCGGCTACCTGGAAGCACTCTCGTCACGCTGAGCAGCGTCAGCGACAGCGATATGGGCGCCGAACTCACTGTGGTGTGGGAGGTCGAGCCGGGCCGGGAAATCGTGCCCGCAACACAGCTGCCACCGGTGACCGAACACGGGTGGGACGATCCGCAGCGGCTCGGCGCTTTCCTCGACGCTGTGCGCTGGGGCACGGTTGCCAGCGCGGACACCGACACGTTGCAGGCGCCGTTCCGGTCCGGCATCACCATCGAGGAGTACCAGCTGGAGCCAGTCGCCAGGGCGCTCAGGATGCCCCGCGTCACGCTGCTGATCGCCGATGACGTCGGTCTGGGCAAGACGATCGAGGCGGGGCTGGTCGCCCAGGAGCTGTTGCTTCGGCACCGGGCGCGCCGGGTGATGGTGGTGTGCCCGGCTCCCTTGACGATCAAGTGGCGAGAGGAGATGGCGAGCAAGTTCGGGCTCGACTTCGTGGTGCTCAACGCCGCGGAGCTCAGCGACCTGAGGCGCACCCACGGGTTGGAGGCCAATCCGTTCGCCGTGCACCCTCGGACGATCATCAGCCTGCCGTGGCTGCGCAGTCCTCGCGTCCAGCGGCTGCTTGACGAAGTGCTCGCCCCGAACACCCGTCATCCCGGCTACGTCGACCTGCTCATCGTCGACGAAGCGCACCATTGCGCGCCGCCGGCACCGCGACGCGGGCGCGGCTACGCCGTGGACAGCCAACAGACCAGGGCAGTCCGCCGGCTCTGCGAGCACAGCCAGCACCGCCTGTTTCTGTCCGCCACCCCGCACAACGGGTACCCGGAGTCGTGGCAGGCCCTACTGGAGATCCTCGACCCGCACCGGTTCCACCGCGGCATCGAGCCCGATCGCGCGGTAGTAAACGAGGTGATGGTCCGCCGCCTCAAGGACGAGCTGAAGCACCCGGACGGCAGCCCTCGCTTCCCCGGCCGCATCACCCGAGCCCTCGAAGTCAGCTACACCGATTCGGAGCGGCGAGCCCACGACCTTCTGGATTCCTACATCGCCGCCCGCCGCCGCGCGGCTGCCTCCGGAATGACCCGGGCGACGGACCTGGTGGCGCTGTTGCTCAAGAAGCGGCTGTTCTCCTCGCCGCCCGCGTTCGCCCGGACCCTGGCTGCGCACGTCGACTCGGTGCGCCGGGCGAGTGGCCCGACACCATCCGAGCTCCCTGACTGGCTGGAAGACGCCCTCGGCTGGGACGAGGACCTGCTCGATGACGAGGCCGGCGCCGAAGCGGAAAGTGCCCTGCTCGACCGCCTCGCCGGCGATCAGCGCCCCGGCTCCGACGAGCAGGAGCTGCTCGCTGAGCTCCAGAGCTGGGTCGACCGGCACGCTGCACCGGCGGACAGCAAGGCCAGCGCGTTGACCGGCACGGGCAGACCCAGCAGGTGGAGGTCGCCCACTTCGTCGGTGCAGGCTGGCAGGATGCAGCGCCCGGCTCATACGAGGCCGATCTCGAGTTCCTCAGCCGGGTCGCCGTGAAGGTGGCCGCCGAGCGGGCCGATCTGGGCAGTGTCAATCCCGTGCTTGCGCATGCTGTGGAGGCCCGGATGCTCGGCCGGCCGGTGTTCGCCGACCCCACGTCGATCTCACCCAAGGCCTCGACAACACTGCTGCGCGCCGAACAGGATCTCCGCGCTCAGGTGCGCCGGCTGCGCGACCAGCTGGAGACCAGCGCCCGGCGACTGCACGTCGCGCGGGCCAACATCCGCCGGGTCGTCGACACCGCACTGGCGCTCGCCGACCAGCCACCTCTGGCCGACCTTGGGCGTGGCGAGATCGCACCGCCAGACCTACGGGCTGGCTGGGAGCGGACCGTCGCGGACCTTGCCGACCCCTTGAGTGGTGAGCCGCGACCGATCACGTTCGACCCGGCCGTGGCGAGTGGGCGGGACGACGTGGTACTCGCGCACCTGGAACACCCACTGGTCGCGCAGAGCACGACGCTGCTCCGCAGCGCGATCTGGGGCGACCGCACCACTCTGAACCGGGTCGCGGCGGTCCGGGTGGCGCTGCCGGCGAGCGCCGAGATCACCGGTTTACTCATCGCGATCTTCGCCCGTCTGGTCGTGGTCGGCGCGGATGGTGCCCGGCTGCACGAGGAGGTCATGCTCACCGCTCGGGTGCTACCCGAGTCGGGCCGGTCGCGGCGGCTTGAGCTGGAGCAGCCCCGCTATTCGGAGCTGCGGCAGGCAGTCGAGGCTGCGCTGGAGCCGGACGCGTGCCGACCGGCTCCGGTGGATGCGCAGGAGCGGCTGGTGGCGGAGTGGGAGCGGCTGACTCCCCAGCTCGCGCAGGATGTCGGAGTGCGAGCGGCGGAGCGGGTCGGTGTCCTGCAGCGGGCGTTGCAGCGACGTGCCGAGGATGAACAGCGCCGGATCCGGGGCGTCTTCGAGCAGCTTGAGGTCACCCTGCGCTCGGCGCTGACCGACGAGCGTCCCCTGCAGCTCAGCTTCGACGATCTGGAGCTGCCGGAGCGACAGCAGCTCGACCGGGATCGGCAAGCCTGGCGCAACCGGCTCGACGGCCTGGCCGAGGAGTGTGATCGGGAGCTGGCGACGGTGACGGCTCGCTACGTGGGCGTACGTGAGCTGGTGTTCCCCTTTGCGGTGGCGCTGTGTGTACCCGACGGGAAGCTGGGGTCATGAGGCGCCGGTATCGAGGCTCCGCGGGTGAGCAGGCCCGTCGCCGGCACGCCTGGCTCGAGCTGGTGCAGACCTCCGGGCCGTTTCTCACCCTGCCGGTGGTTGACCGGGTGTTCCCCAACGGGCTGGCCTCCGTCCCGGAGGTGCACCGCTCCGAGCTGCGGGCAGCGCTCACCGCAATGCTCGACGCCCGCGGCGCGAGCCGCCACCACGTGATCGAGGTTCTGCTGCGGGACGTGTTGGGCTGGGGTGAGCACCTGCACACCGACCAGGCGCTGCCCGACTCGCTGACCGAGATCGTCGTCGAGCACAGCCTGACCGTGCGCCCCGATTTCGCCTTCCACGCCGACGTCGAGGACGAGCCGGAGGACGGCGACGAGCCCGACACCGGTGAGGCCGAGGACGGTGCGGTAACCCCGTCCGGCCCGTACCGGTTGCTGGGCACGATCGCACCGTGGGGCTCGCACCCGCTCACCCGCGTCACCGAGCGCGGCTGGACGGCCAGCCCCGCGGAACGCCTTGCGGTGTTGCTGCGGGCGCGGGATGTGCCGGTCGGGCTGGTCACCGACGGCCGCTGGTGGGCGCTGGTCTGGGCGCCGCGGCGCGGCGCGACCGGCGTCGCGGTGTGGGATGCGAGCCTGTTCAGCGAGGAACCCGACTCACTGCGCGCCTTTGTCGCGCTGCTTGAGCGGGCCCGGTTCCTCGCTGCCGACACCGCCGACACGCTGCCCGAGATGCTCCGCGAGAGCCTGCAACGGCAGGAGGAGGTCACTGAGACTCTCGGCCGGCAGGTTCGCGACGCGGTGGAACTGCTGCTGGACACCCTGGACCGGCTGGACGCTGACAGCGGCGGCGCGCTGCTGGCCGGGGTCGACAACGACGAGCTCTACAGCGGTGTCGTCACGGTGATGATGCGGGTGGTATTCCTGCTCTTCGCCGAAGAGCGACGGCTGCTGCCCAGCGATGACGACACCTACACCAGCGCCTATAGCGTCGGCCGGCTGGTTGAGGAGCTGCGGAGCCGGGCTCAGCTCGATGGCGAGCAGTCCCTGGAGCACTCGACCGCAGCCTGGCATCGCCTGCTGGCGCTGAGCCGGGCCGTGCACGGCGGGGTGGCCCACGAGGATCTGCGGATGCCGGCCTACGGCGGCGGTCTGTTCGATCCCGATATGCATCCGTGGCTGGAGGGGCGCCGCGCCGGTGATCCAGTTGGTGCGTCGCGGCCTCCGGCAGTCGACGATCGCACCGTGCTGCGGATGCTCAAGGCGGTGCAGTACGTGGAGATCGGCCACGAGAGCCGGCGGCTGACATTCCGCGCCCTGAACGTCGAGCAGATCGGTTACGTGTACGAGGGTTTGCTCGATCTTGAGGTCCGCACGGCCGCGGAAGTAGTGCTAGGAGTGATGCGACCCGCCTCCTGGCCCAAGGGCAAAGAACCGTGCGAGGTCCCGCTGAGCGAAGCGCAAAAGTGGCTTGACGCGGTGCCCTCCGAGCTCGCGCCGCGACTGGCCGTGCGCACCATGTGGACCGCGAGCCGCGTGGAGAAGGCGCTGATCCGGGCTCTCGCCGACCATGAACGCGCGGCTGTCGGCAAGGTGGTGAACGGCAACCGAGCGCTGATCGAGGCGATCCTGCCGGTCGCGCCGGTGCTGCGCTGGGACGATCGCGGCCTGCCCGCCATCACGCTGCCCGGCCGCCGCTACGTCGCACCGAGCACCCGGCGAGCCGCGACCGGCACCCACTACACGCCCCGGGAGCTGGCCGAGGAGGTCGCCACTGGGGCGTTGGAACCGCTGGTCTACCGGCCCGGGCCGCTGGAGATAGCGGACCGCGCGCAGTGGCAACTCCGCCCGTCCAGCCAGCTCCTCGACCTGCGGATAGCCGACATCGCCATGGGCTCCGGGGCCTTCCTCGTCGCAGCCTGCCGTTACCTGGCTGACCGGGTGGTCGAGGCTTGGACCGAGGAGGGTCGCGCCGACGCGCGACGGGCGCGAGTTGCGGCTGCGTCGGCCGCCGACGCCGAGGTGCCTCCCGTGCTGCTGGACGCCCGCCGCCAGGTCGCCGAGCAGTGCCTGTACGGGGTTGATATCAACCCCCTCGCGGTCGAGATGGCCAAGCTGTCACTGTGGCTGGTCACCATGGACCGGGAGCGGCCCTTCGGCTTTCTCGATGACCGGTTCGTCTGCGGCGACAGCCTGCTCGGCATAGCGACCATGGATCAGTTGGAGATCCTGCACGTCGATCCGGTCGCTGGTCGCCGGCTGCACGAGGGCGCGCTCGACGTCGCCGCCGGTTTCCGCCCATTGCTGCAACAAGCTGCCGACGTACGCCGCCGCATCACCGCGACACCAGTGACGACCATCCGCGACGTCGAGCACAAGCGAGGACTGCTTGCACAGGCACAGCAACTCACCGGCCAGCTCAGCGCAGTCGCCGACGCGGTCACCGGGAAGGGCCTGACGGGATCGGGTCTACGTGGCAAACAGGCCAACGCCGCGTTCGTAGAGCTGGCGATCCGCGTTGGTAACCGGATCAATGGGCACGAAGAGCAGCTCCACGCCGAAGCGCGGGTCGATGTGCAGGCCGGGCATCCACCGCACCTTGACCGGCGCCGGCCCCTGCACTGGCCACTGCAGTTCCCGGAGATCTTCGTGGACGCGCCCGATCCAGGCTTCGACGCGATCATCGGCAACCCGCCCTTCCTCGGCAGTAAGAAGGTCTCGGGTCGCCTCGGCAACGACTACCTCGGCTGGTTGCAACGCTGGGATGGCGGCGGGGTTAAGGGCAATACCGATCTGGCAGCTCGGTTCGTGCTCCGCGC
Source organism: Pseudonocardiaceae bacterium (assembly GCA_025937115.1). The sequence continues at coordinate 8,842 of JAICSB010000005.1, forward strand.
CGAACGTCTGCTGTCCTCCCGCGGCCAGCTCGGCTACGTCGCGACCAACACGCTCGTGCAGGGCGACACGCTGGAGGTCGGTCTCGCGCAGGCGACTACGCGAGGGTTGGTCGTCCGTCGCGGACGATCGAGCCACCCTTGGCCCAGCAGCAGCGCAAACTTGGAGATCATCGGCGTCTGGGCAAGCAAGGCCCCGGTCGCGGAAGCTGGCGAGCGATGGCTCGACGGCGAGCAGGTCCTCTCCATCGGCCACGACCTCGAGCCCATCGGCCGAATCGCGGGCCGCCCTTTCCGACTATCCGAGAACGTGGACGTTGCTTTCATCGGCTCATACGTTCTTGGCCTCGGCTTCATCATGACAGTCGACGAGGCCGCCGAACTGATCGGCCGCGAGCCCCGCAACGCCGAGGCGCTGCAGCTGTACGTTATGGGTAAGGACCTCAACCAGCGACCGGACTGCTCAGCCAGCCGTTGGATCATCAACTTCAGAGACTGGTCCATACGAGCGCGCGGAGGCTTACCCGGACGTGATCGACCGGCTCCGTCGACTTGTCAAACCCCAACGGGACAAGCTCCCGGACTACAAGAGCCGGGTCCGCGACAACTGGTGGCGCTATGAGCACCAGGCGCCAGCCTTGTACAAGGCATCTGCGAAGCTAGATCACGTGCTCGCGTTGTCTCGTGTCGGCAATGCACTGCTGCCGGTGCGGTTACCGACTGGTCCTGTGTTCTCCGAACAGACAGTCGTCTTCGCGCTGGACGACTTCAGCAGCCTGGCGGTGCTCTCATCAAGCGTGCACACCACCTGGACAATCCGCTACACGTCGACGATGCGGACCGACATCCGATACGCCCCCTCGGACGTGTTCCTCACGCTGCCGCGACCTGAGCCGACGCCCGAGCTCCACCAGCTCGGCAAGCGGCTGGACGCCGAGCGGCGGGAGTTGATGCTCGGCCGCGGGTGGGGCCTGACCACCACCTACAACCACGTGCACAGCCCGGCTGATCGCGATCCGGCTGTGCAATCCCTGCGCGAGCTGCACGCCGCGATCGACCACGCGCTCCTCGACGCCTACGGATGGGACATCGACCCGGAGATCGGTCACCACCGCACCAAGATCGGCACTCGGTGGACCGTCAGCCCGCGCGCCCGCTTCGCACTCCTCGACCTGCTACTCGAAGAGAACCACCGCCGCCACGCCGCTCGCTAAACCCCAACGACCACACCCTCACCGCCCACCAGTTATCATTTACGGAAGTCCTAAATGATAACTTGAAGTGCGAGGGATCCATGGCGTTGTCATTTAACCCTCAGTCCGATCTCGTTGAAGCTCGCGGTGCGCTGCGCCGCATGGTGGACACGGTGCTCGACAGTCTCGCGTCCGGCGTGCTGCCGAGCGAGGCCGAGCGCCAGCACGTCGACATCAAGGAGGAGGCGGGGCGCCGTGGCGCCGGAGGCGTGCTCCTTCCAGGGCTGGCGGAGAACCTCGCTGCGGCGACGCAGTTGGCCGACGAGGTGGCCTGCTTCGCGAACACCCCCGGCGGCGGGGCGTTGGTCGTGGGCGTGGAGGACAGCACCGGAGACCTGCTGGGCACGGTCATGCACCCGGACTGGTTGCGTCACCGCATCTACGAACGAGTCGACATCGCACCCCTGGTCGAGGAGCGACATGTCCAGGGGGTTCGCCTGCTGGTTCTGTACGTTGCAGCCGCGCAGGACCCGGTCGAGGACACGGGCGGACGCATCCGTTGGCGGGTGGGCGCTCACTGCACACCAGTTGACCGAGCTGAATGGTGGCAGCATCGGCAGCGCCAGGTCGGCTACGACAGCATGGCGGTCCCCACCGGCCGCACCGCGACCGACGTCTCACCCGGGGCGGTCGTCGTCGCGAGAAAGTACCTGCGCGCATCGGACCCGGCAGGCAGCGCCGGCCCGGACAGCGCCGCCGATCTTCTCCGGCGAATCGGCGTGCTGCTGCCGGATGGTCACCTCACCCAGGCTGGCGCGCTCGTCTTCTGCCCTGCTGACCATACCTACCTCTCGGTGACGGTGCTCGACGTCGATGGCGGTGACGTCATCTCCACACCGCCAGACTTCAGGGGACTGAGCCTGCTCGAACAGCTGTCCGCTACAGAGGACCGGCTCGACCCGGTGAACTCCGAGGTGGTTCTGCGAGGTTCGTTCGCTCAGGTGCCGGTCCGCCGGCTCCCAACCGCAGCACTTCGCGAGGCAATTCTCAACGGCCTGGTGCATCGCGACTGGCACCTACCGGACCCGGTCACAGCGACTTGGGTGCAGGCGGACTCGGCCTTGCAGGTCGTCAGCCCCGGCGGGTTCGTCGGGGGCGTCACGGCCGAGACGGTGCTCACCCAGCGCTTCGCCCGCCATCCGGCGCTAGCGGACCTCTTTCGCGCACTGGGTCTGGTGGAGAAGCAGGGGCTGGGCGTCGATCGGATGTACCGGGAGATGGTCGTCCTCGGGCACCGGCCTCCTCTGATCGTCGAGGATCCCGGCCCCCGAGTGCGCACCCGGCTGGTCGGTGGAGAACCCGTAGTCCCGGTGATGGCGCTCACCACCCGCATCGAGCCCACCGTGCGCCGCAAGGACGTTCGCGTCGCGCTCGTGGTGGACACGCTGCTCCGCGAGCCGTTCACCACCCCGCAACGCATGGCGCTGGTGCTGCAGCGGACGCCGTCCGAAGCGCAAGAGGCGCTCGACACCGCCGCGGAGTGCCGGGTGTACGCCCAGCCCTTGCTGGCCCGCTACAAGGACATCTGGATGTTGTCCCCTGCTGCGTTGCACGTAGTGGAAACCTCCGGACCGATGGCTCGGCTGCGCAGCCGTGGAGTCCTCCCGTATCGCTGGCCGGACGACCCAACCGGCGTGGTCCGTCAATGGCTGGGAGTACATGAGCGCATCACGTCTGGTGATCATTCGGTGCTCACGGGGTTGACTCAACCGGGAGCGCTGAAGCAACTCGAACGCCTCGTCGCGGAAGGATTCCTGATTCGAGGTACCGGACGTGGACGCAACGCTCATTTCCTTCCCGGGCCCAGGCTGACCCGAGATGATGTCGATGCCAACTCGTAGCCTTCCCTCAGCCGCAGATTGCGTGAACTGCTCGCCGTGTGCGCTACGGGCGTCGGTCTTCTGGCTGGACATCCTTCGCGATGCCACATCTGTCACACGAGCCCCAGCACGGAGGAGCATGGACATTCCGTCCGCGCGAGACCAGCGCTTCCCTGGACGACGCGGACAGTGACGACCGCTCCTTGTCAACCCAGGCATTCGTGGTGGACCAACTGGGCTCGGTGCACGCGCCGACCGAGCTGGGCCCAGCGCACCAACCTCGACCCCTGGTGGACAGACATCCCAGATCCACCGCCGCCACGCCGCCCGGTAAACCCAACGACCACACCGCGCGGCCTGATAGTTATTACTTACGACAGCCCTAAATGATAACTGGTGGCGAGAGGGGCCCATGGCGTCGCCATTTCGGCCCAGCCGGATCATGACGCGGCATACCGGCGGCCGATCTCGCGGCGGCACTCTCGCCGCAGGTCCGAGTGCAAATGCGGTTGCTGAAGCCGCTTGCGCCGGCGCCGGTCGTCTTCATCGAGGTAGGCGTGGAACGCCTTGTCGGTGTCGGTGATCGTAGCTTCTTCGTCTCCACCAGGCGTAGCGCCGAGGGCGGCCTCAACCCAGTCGGTGAGCAGCTCAGACTCGGTGAAGATGGGCAGCGATACCTCGTGCAGGTTCGGTAGCGGCACGGCGAGCCGGGTCAGGTGGAAGGCGCAACGCTGCTGCAGAAGCAAGATGCCTTGCCGACTGCACGCGGCGATGCGAGCCCGCCGCGACAGCTCCGCGCTCGGGACGGTCGCGATCTCGCGAAAGTCGACGGCATACCAGTCTTCGGTGTTCCGCAGCTGGGGCAGCGGCATGACATTGGCGTGGCCAGTCCGCCAGTCGTTGTCGGATAGCCGCTGATAGGGGCCGACTGCTGCAACAGTGATCTTCGGGCGCAGTTGGGCGCCGGCGCGCATCGAGCACGGGTGCATGACGATGGCGACGGTCAGGGGGTGCTCGGATAGTCCCGGCACCAAGACGTGGTCGAAGACGTCACCTTGCATGATCGGTGAGGCGAGGGGAACATCGCCCCTCGCCTCGTAGAGATCGCCGGGATCGTCCGGTGCATCAAGGTCTGTCACGTCTACTCGGCATACCTCCGGTCAGGTCCGGGGTCGCAACCGCAGCGCCTTCTGGCCGTCCGGCGCATCGTAGACGTCGAAGTCCGACGCGCGGTCCTGCCGCCAGCCAGGCATCGTGGCGTCGAGAACCGCTTCGGCTTGCCCATGACCGCACGCATACTCAAGCAGTTCCTGCTCCCCACCCCGCCGGTAGACCTCGAACGCTTTAATCGTGTAGCCCTGCTCCAGGGGCAGCGCCATCTCCATCCACTGGGCAGCATCCGCAACGCAGTCAGTGAGAGCATCGAGAAACGCCGCGAGCCGCGCCAGCCGAGAGCGGTTGTCACCCGTAGCGCCACCGTCGGTGCGCCATTTGCGGACGGCGGAAACACTGACGCCGACGAGATCTGCAACGTCGGCCCATGCCATGCCGCGGTCGGTCGCGAGTTCATGCAGTAGCTCGGGCACGCTTTTCCGGAGCTTCTCCGCTGCCCGCGCCTTCAGATCCTGCTGGCGGACCTGGCGATGCAGAGCGCTCGTGTCGCCGTGCAACAGTCCGGTCTCGTCCCGCAGGGCTCCCACCTTCAGTGCGAGCGCCTTCGTTTCTGATCCGGCGAGGGTGTAATCGCGGACCGCCCCAGAGGCAGTGCCCGGGTCCATCGAGCTGAGTCGCGGAGGCGTTGTCGTCATGGCTGTTTCCTTAGCACTTCGCGTAGCCGGTCGGTGATCGCGCGCTGGAACGTCTCGCCCACCGGAGCATGCAGCGTGTCGAGCAACGCCGCGATGCGCTTCGGGTCAAATTCGTCGAAATGATCCGGAGGTCGTTGCCAAAAACTATCGAAATCGAGCACCAAGAAGGGGCCTGCCGGGTAAGTGTGGCGACGTCGCAACAGGGTAGGGTCCACCACCCCGGTACCGGTTAGGGTCGCGTAACGAACCACAAGATTGGTGCGCTCACCGGTCTCGAACTGCATCGCTCCTTGCAACATCGACGGCGAGTTGTGCCCGCCGATTCTGCTGGCTGCCAGCAGGTCGTCTGACACCCACCCCTTCCATGACTCAACGCCCTCAATCGGGTCTGGCACCCGAATCTCGTCGACATAACGCAGCCCCACCCGCTCCACGCCGGGAGCGGCCCGCTGCTCTGCCAGCGCGATCATGCAGCGATAGACGACTTCTCGAAAGGTGTCGAACTCCTCATAGTGAGTGGTCTCGACGGTCAGCGCGGTCGGCCGGATCGTCGCCGACGTTGTCAAGGTCCTGTCGAGCAACAGCGTGACCTGCTCATGCTGCTGGCCCACCACCTGGCCGCCGAGCGGCACGGCCAGCGTCATAGTCTGCTGAACCTGCCGGATCGGCAGGATGTCCTCTAGCGCCAACTGGAGCGCATCAAGCGTCTCCGGCTGGCGCAGACGAGCCGAGTCGGGGAACCGAACCTCGAACGCCACGAGCTCGACCGGAGCGTTCGGGAAGACTTCGCGTCCCTCGTACACACTCGCCCTCGCTGGTCGCGCACCTAGACACACACCCAGACTGTAACCTAATCTGCAACCGTCGACTACACCCGTCTCAGCAAGGGCGCCGTCACGCTGAACAGCTCTAGCCAGCTCGCATCAAGACCTTGCCGACGATGCGACACCCAATCCGGCCGCCGCCGTGGTGACCAGGCATCAGATCACGACCGGCCGTGACGATCAACATCTGCACCTGGCGGTTCCGCTGCTGGCCTGGTCGAGTTCTTCAGGAGCAGGTTGATGGACTTCCGGGCGAGGTCGGGTTCTAGTTCTGTCAGCACTACCGTCGCTCCCGCGCGGCGCAGCTCCTCCCGATCGCTGCTTCCAGTTGCAACACCAATAACGTGAACCCCAGCCTGCAAAGCAGCTCGGACATCATTGGGTGTGTCACCGATCAGCACCGTATGCGCGTCGTCGAACAAAATATTGAAGCGCTTCGCTGCACGACCCTGTGCGTAACGGACGAGTTGGGCGCGTTCGGGGTTATCCTCTCCGTATGCGCCGGCTTCCAAGTCGAGATACACATCGAGCCCGAATACCTCGAGCTTGATACGCGCCACCTCGCGAAGGTTGCCGGTGAGGACGCTCTGGTGCACCAGGTCATCAGCGGCAAGGGCGGCAAGCGTGGCGGCGGCGCCCGGCAGGGCCCTCCCGCGGTCGGCGAGTTCGTTACGTGCAGCTTCGTGCCCCTGAATGAGAGCGCGGGCGAGCCGGTGAATCGCTTCGTCCGTCGGTTCGATGCCGTTGCGCCGCAAACTCTCCCGCATGATATCTAATTCGGTCCGGCCGGAAACGGTCGCAAGCTCGCGAAGCGGCTTACCTGTAGCGACAGGAAAGGCACGCTCGTAAATACCTCGACCAACGCCACGGGTTTCGATGAGCGTATGGTCAATGTCCCATAGCACCAACAGTGGCGCTGTCGCGGCCGAAGGGGCTTGTGGGGGCACGGCTGGACAGTCTGCCATCTTCCCGGCCTGGTTAGGCTCCGCAGGCGACGGGAACCGGAGGGGAGCGGCGTTGTGATCAACAAGATACAGCGTCGCATAGGTGAACGGCTGCGGGAGAGGCGTTTGGCTCTGCACAAGAAGCAGACCGTCGTAGCTGGCCTGGCCGGTATCACCACCGACTACCTTTACCAACTGGAGCGCGGCAAGAAGCTACCGACCCTGCCGGTGCTGGTTGCTCTTGCACGAGTGCTGCAAGTCCCGCTGGACCACCTCACCAGCGAGGACGCGGTCGCTGTGGCGAGGTCGCCCGCACGGCACGATGACGATCTCTATGTCGCCCTCACCTACCCGCCAGCCGTTGACCCGCCAGCTATCGACGCCACCGCACTCCAGCAACAGGTGCGCGAGGTATGGCGGATCTGGCAGACCTCCCCGCAGCGTTACAGCGCCGTCCAGGCACGGCTACCTGTCCTGCTCGCGCAAGTCCAGAGCCAGCCCAGCAACACGGACGGCGACGCTAAGCAGACCGCGGCCTGCGCCAGTGATCTGTACGGCTTGGTGCGCAGCTACGCCAAGCGCACCGGGCGACTTGAGCTGTCGTTGCTGGCTGCTGACCGAGCCATCCGAAGCTCCGAGCTGCTCGACGATCCCGTCCAGTTCGCGATCGCCCGGTGGAATCTTGCGCACGTATTGCTTGCCGATCGCCAGATTGACGGTGCGGAACAGGTTGCGCTGCGGGGTGCAGAGGCGCTAGCGCTTTGCCCGCAGAGCAAACCGACGCTAGCGCTGCACGGTTCGCTGTTGCTCGTCGGAGCAATGGCGGCGAGTCGCCGCGGCGAGCACTGGACGGCGCGTAGACGGGTGGAGCAGGCGATGCGCCTAGCCGAGCGCACCGGCGACTGCAACGCAGGCTGGACGGCGTTCGGCCCGACCAATGTTGCGATGCACGCCGTCTGTATCGAGGTCGAAGCAGGTGAAGCAGCCGAAGCGCTCCGACTCGGTGAATGCATCGAACACCGGCGCTCCGTGTCCATCGAGCGTCGGGTCGCATTCTTGCTCGACCAGGCGCGCGGATATCAGCAACGGGGCGACAACGCCGGTGCCCTGCTGCAACTCCTGGAAGCCGAACGCGAGGCACCCGAGGATATGCAACACCGGCAGGCCGCCCATCGCACCGTGCACAGCCTGATCCACCGGGCACGGCCACCGATCGCCGCTCAAGCAGCACGGCTGGCCGACCGTATCCACGCACCACTCCCCTGAGCTGAGAGCCGGACGGAAGGTCTGGCCGAACCACGAGCTCGGGTTACTGATCGGTAGCCCCCTTAGCGTGCTCCAGGCCCCAGCGCCGGGCGTGCGCGAGCCAGGTCTCGGACGGACACCCCGACAGTCCGCCCGGTCCGCGACCCCGGCGCTGGGTGCCATCCAGCCAGAGAACGCAAGTGGAAGGTGCAGAGAAATGAGCCAACCAGCCGGGGACGCGACGGGAATAAGCTGTGATCCGCGCTGATCGTGAACTGCTGGCCGAGCTGGCCCGGTTGAACAGTGATGTGGTGCCGCTGGCGATGCGGATTATGGGAGAGGGTGTCACACCGGACGAACAGCACGCCTTCGCGGACCGGCTCATCGCGATGGCGCGGCAGTTGCAAGCACGGGCCTCAGGGTTCGTCATCGAGGGCGACGTGGCAGCCATCGCTGACAACGCGGTACAGCACCTGGAGCTGTGAAGACGGTGTGGGAGGTCCGCCAGCGGCTGCTGCGAGAGCAGCTCGAACGTCTGGCTGAGCGACTCAGCACCGATGAGCCATCTGAACCAGCAATGACGATCGAGCACACCGTGCGACTGCTGACCATTGTGGTTATGCTGATCCGGCAGCACCAGATCAACGCACGGGGTCAGTGCGATTTCTGTTGCTGGACCCGATGGCGTTGGCAACTCCGGCGACCGCGGTGCACGGTGTTTCGCGCTACGAGTTTCGCCATGAACCAGAGCCTGGACGTGGTCCGGTGGCAGTTGGCGAACAGCGTGGGAGGAAAACACCCCTGACGGAAGTACGGCAATTGTCTCCCTAACGCAATTACGCTTCCATGGGCGAAGGCTGGTCCCGGGCCAGCTCCTTCCGCGCCAACGGCCTCAAGACCAAAGACCGCAGCCCACAAGCTGGAGTTACCGGGCGCGAACTGGCGCGCTGCCTGTTAACCATCGCTCGTCACGGAGGTGGGACCAGGCTTTCGCCACGTGGTCCGGCCCCATCATGCGGTGCTTACGGGCGTTCCAGGCGCCGACAAGCTCAGCAACAACGTCCGGATCGGCGGTCGCACCAACGTTTTCGTGAGTGGCAACCCAATGGACACTGGCGAGCAATTCCATGCCATAGGCTGACTCGAAGCCCTCGCTGAGCCGGACGACCCGTTCGATTCGGTCAACAGTGTCTGGCGAACTGACCAGGACCCGGTCAGCCTCGTCGCTCACGCCGGGAAGAAGCTTGATCGGCTCGACGGCTTGGACCGACTTGCTGCCGTCGCCAAACCCGGTAATGAAGTGCCCTTCCATCGATCGCAGCGCTTTGCGCAGATTATCCGCGTAGGGGCCGTAGTGCCCTTTCGTGTAATCGAGGCGCAAGTCTTCGCCGGCGACCTGCAGAAAGTACATAAGCTTCTGCACCTCGATGAGCGACACGTCGAGTGCGATCTGAGTGTACCGGCGCATCGTGGCGATGAAGGCTGCCTTCACCACGGTCATCGCGGGTCGCGCTGTCCGGGTGGACATGTCCGCTGCGTCGGGTACGCCCTCGGGTGGAAAGATCCGGACATCGACGTCCGGTAGTTGCTCGAATGCACTTTCTATGAGTGGCTTCACCTCCGCCCAGTCGAGCCCGCCACTGCCGCAGCCTAATGGCGGCACCGCGATCGAGCTGATCGACTTCTCTCGCACCACACGCACCAGGTCGGCGAGACCAGCCTCGATGTCTGGAAGTCGAGAGCGCGCACGCCAGTGAGCCTTGGTCGGGAAGTTGATGACGAACCGCGGCCCGGTCATCGCGCCGGTGCCCCAGACGTGCATCTGACCGAGGTGGAGCTCGTCACGCTTGGCGGCCCGCTCGTAGGCCCGGAACATGTCCGGGAACCGGCGACGGAACTGCAAGGCGATGCCCTTGCCCATCACCCCCACTGTGTTCACGGTGTTGACCAGCGCCTCCGCGTCCGAGCCGAGGAGGTCGCCGTGGGACTCGTTGATCATCGCGCCTCCTTAGCTGAAGTACCAGTCACGCTTGGTTCGTACCGCAATACCCTGACTAAAACGAGCCAAGGTTGCCCGAGCTTCGGTGGCTCGCTCAGGAGTGCGGGCTGCGACATGATCAATCGCCCGCCACGGCACCTGGCGGTGGACTAAACACTCGGCCATCCGCCGTTCCCTGCGATCCGGCTCATCTGGCGTGTTCGTCCACATCCTCGCCCGCATGAGGGGCCAGTCGATCAACGTGTCGAGGTCGGCGAGATTGTGGGCGAAGCGCGCGGTCTTCAGCACGGCGTTGCGGTCGGTGAACAGCACCGGTAAACCCAGGTGGACCAGGCGCTCAGCAGTCGTGACGAGGTACACCAGCGGGTCCATGCCACCGGTGTACTCCGGAACATTGCCCATCGCGAGAGCGAACAGCATCGGGCTGCGCGGCGCGAAGTAGAACGGCACGTAGTCCGCGACGACGCCGCGCGGACCCACCGCCACAGCTCGGCGTCGGCGCCGCTCCTTGATGTCCCGGTTGCCGACCTCGACGGCCAGTAGATCGGCGGCACTGCCGCTGTCGCACTGCAGACCATGATCGATGATCGACGCCAGGTGGTGGATGGGCGTGAAGTGGTAGAGCGGCGTGGGCACCGGGCGTGGCACGACGACTACCTCGACTCAGCAGCGGGTTCGATCAACTCAAACAGACCCTAACCGTGGCTGCGGCGTGGGCACGCCGACTCGCCCAGCAGCTCGCCAACTGCGTTGTCGGACGTGGCTCGTAGGGTGTTCGATCGTGACCGTCCTTGACGACCAGGCAGAGGCCCGCGCAGGCACACCGGCGACACCATTGACCTCGGTCGAGGTTCGCGACCAGCTTGAGAGCCTGCTGGAGCGCGATCTGCTGGGCCCGTGGGACGGTCCCGAGGAGGAACTTCCGCCTGGCACTTCCCCGGCCGAGCGCTATCTGCTGGGCCGGCTGGTCCCCCACGCTCCGCAGCCCGGCGCGCGGTCCGATGACACCGTCGCGGACAGTGCACCGGAGACGGTCGATCGGGAGATCGTCGGCGTCGACCACGACGACGAGGACGACGTCGAACCCGAGGCGACGGTACGCGCGGGCAGCATGGCCGCGTCGTCACTCGGCCTGTCGTTCTCGGTCGGCGCCAGCATCGACGTCATCACCGTCACTGCCTCGTGGGGCCGGTACGAGCGGGGGCCCTCGGAGACCCAGCAGACCGAGCATGGTCGGCCGCGCACCGTGTGGCACCGCGTGCCGGCCGGTGGCACCGTCGAGGTGCGGCTGGGCGCCGACGACACCGGAACCGAGGTGCCCGACCCGGAGCAGGACGGCGTGGTGGTGCGGTACACAGTGCGCCACAAAGGGCCGCGACGGGTAGTCGACCTTGCCCTGGTCAATGCGCAGGCGCATCCCCCGAGTACCCCGGACACCGCTCGCCTTTACCAAGCCGGCCTCGCGGTCACCGCGCTCGACGGTGCCAGTGCGATCTTCGTCGGGCATAACGATCCGGAGCTCGGTGACCGGCCCACCGCTTCCGACGACGAGCGGCTGCACCTTGATCTGCTGTACCGGCAGCACCGCGAGTACGCCGTCGGCCGGCAGTGCGCGGTCGACGCATTCGTCCGAGACGGCGACATCCGGGCATGGAAGCTCGCCACTACCAGCTTTCCTGCTGCCGTGGTTCCGCTTGTGATTCCCGGCGAGTGGACTCCTGGACCGGTGCTCGACATGGCCCGGCTCGGCAGCCCCGGGCTGGCCCGCGATGAGCTCGTCCGCGCACTGCGTCCGCTGGTGCGCGGCTACCGGACCTGGCTTGACGAGCAGGAACAACGCCTGAGGTCCGACCCCGAAGTGGCGAGCTACTCCCCCGCGGGTGAGCACGCCCTCGCGGACGCCCGCGCAATGGCGGACCGGCTGGACCGGGCGGTGGACCTACTGCGCGACAACGGCCTCGCCCGCGAAGCCTTCCGGTTCGCCAACCAGGCCATGGCCCTGCAGCGGGTGCGCGGCGAGCTGGTGCGGACGCGGCTCACCGACCCCGGGGCCCAGGTAGCCGACCTACTCCTCCGGCTCGATGTACCTGCCAACCGCAGCTGGCGCCCGTTCCAACTGGCGTTCGTGCTGCTCTGCCTGCCGGGACTCACTGATGCGGCTCATCCTGACGCGCACCGAGGCATAGACGACGGCCAGGTGCAACTGTTGTTCTTTCCCACCGGCGGCGGCAAGACCGAGGCCTATCTCGGCCTGACCGCCTACACCTTCGCTATCCGGCGGCTGCAGGGCATCGTCGGCGAGGCAGACGAGCGGCGGGACGGCACCGACGGCGTGGCCGTGCTCATGCGATACACGCTGCGGCTACTCACCGCGCAGCAGTTCCAGCGGGCCGCCGCACTGGTGTGCGCCTGCGAGTGGTTACGCCGCGAACGGCTAGCCAACGGCGACGGACGCTGGGGCCAGACGCCGTTCCGGATCGGGCTCTGGGTCGGCAGCAAGGTCACGCCCAACAGCTACGAGGAGGCCCGTCGCCAGATCACCGACGCTCGCGGCCACGACGCCGGCGTCGGCGGTGCCCTGCAACTGGTTGCCTGCCCGTGGTGCGGCTCGCGGCTGTCCGGTAGCCGCGACCTCACCACCGTCGACGTCCGGCGGCGAGTGTTGCTGCACTGCAGTGACCCGGACGGGGACTGCCCCTTCACCGCCAGGCACTCCCGCGACGAGGGCCTGCCCGTGCTCACCGTCGATGAGGAGATCTACCGGCTGACGCCCGCCCTGGTGATCAGCACGGTCGACAAGTTCGCTCAGCTGCCGTGGAAGGCCGCGACTGCGCCGCTGTTCGGGCTGGTGGAGTCACGATGCGCGCGCCACGGATGGCAGAACCCCGATTTCCTCGGCTTCTGCCGCAGCAGGCACCCGGCCGTCGCGGGCCTACCCGCCGCCCAGCCGGAGATCGCGATGCGGTTGCGGCCACCCGACCTCATCATCCAGGACGAACTCCACCTAATCAGCGACGCACTCGGGTCGCTAGTCGGTCTGTACGAGACCGTGATCGACCTGATGGCCAGCCGGCACGACGGTGACCGGACCGTGCGACCCATGCTGGTGGCCTCTACGGCAACCGTGCGGCGAGCACGGGATCAGGTCGAACAGGTATTCGCCCGCTCTCTCGCAGTGTTCCCACCTCAGGTCCTCGACGCTGGCGAAACGTTCTTCTCGACCACCGTCGCCCCCTCCCCGGCGACTCCGGGACGGCGTTACCGGGGCATATGTGCGCCGGGTGAGACGCTGAAGTCGGTGGAGATCCGGGTGATCGCGGCTTTGTTCGAGCATGCCCAGTACTTGTTCGATCGGCATGGCGTGGCCGTCGATCCCTACATGACTGTTGTCGACTACTTCACCTCGACACGGGAGCTGGCAGGCATGCGGCGGCTGGTCGACGACGACATCACCGATCGCCTGGCCAGTCTGAAGGTGCGCACCCGGCGTCGCCGCCCCGTGCTCAGCGAGCTGACCAGCCGGATGCCCAGCAGCCGCATCGCCAGCACGCTGGCTGAGCTGGAGGCTCAGTTCGACGCGGCACTCGACAGCAGCGCGGCCCTGGAAGAGTTCCGGCGCAATAAGGCCGCGGCACGCGAGACACTCGACGGCCGCGTCCGGCCGCTGGACGTGCTGCTCGCCACGAGCATGCTGCAAGTCGGTGTCGACGTACCACGTCTGGGGCTGATGGTCGTCACCGGACAGCCAAAAAACACCGCCGAGTACATCCAGGCCACGTCCCGAGTCGGACGGGACCGCAAGCGCCCTGGCCTCGTGCTCACGATCTACCAGTGGAGCCGACCACGCGACCTGGGGCACTACGAAAGTTTCGCTCACGGTCACGCCACCTTCGGCGCCCGCGTCGAGGGCGTGACCACGACACCATTTAGCGACCGAGCGCTGGATCGTGGGCTGTCGGCGGTGCTCGTAGCCGCCGTCAGACACGGGAATGTGTCGGCGTTGCCCAACCCAGCCGCACACGCAATCGGCCTCACCGGGCCCGGTACCGCGGAATTTCTCGACGCCGTGCAGCAACGCGTCGAACGGGTGACCCATGACGCGGAGCATGCGCTGCAAGTCCGGGCGCAGCTGCAGCACCGCCTGGATCGGTGGGGGACGCAGCGCAAAACCCTGGCCTCCGGCGTGCTCGGCTATAAAGAGGCGACGGACGTCACCGGCCTGCTGCGGGAACCGGACGCCGGCTCCTGGGATCTGTGGTCGGCGCCGTTGAGCCTGCGCGAGGTCGAGCCTGAAGTCACTCTTCAGCTCGACCGGCGCGATCGAAGCCTTGATGAACAGCCACCTTGGATCTACAGCAACGATTCGCCGGGGGTAGACCAATGACGATGTCGGCGAGCCGGACCGGCACCGAGCGCGGGGCACCTAGCCGGATCGGCCAGGCCCGGCCAAGCCATCTGGTCACCACCACCGGTATCGGCGCGGTGGTCGACCTGCCCGCGATGAGCGTTGTGGTGCGGGGACTCGTCTCGTGGAGCCCGGAGCGTCAGGAGACAGTGGCCGAGCCGAGGTTGCTCGAGGAAGTGCGTCGCGTACTCGGCCCGCAGGTACGAGCGCTGCGCTCCGCGCCGTGGGACCCTGCGGAGTCCAACGACCCGTGGTCACGGGTCGGAGTGCCGGTAACCCCATTCCCCCGCTGGGTGCGTTGTCCCCGGTGCCACCGACTCGGCCCGCTCGACCCGCCCGGTCAGTTCGACCTGGTGCACCGATTCGGGCGGCGTCCCGATCTCGCCAAGATCGTGCACACTCGGTGCGATAAGCAAACGCAGACCCGGGACGCGAACAAGCGGGCCTGCGTGCCGGCCCGCTTCCTCGTCGTGTGCGAGGCCGGCCATCTTGATGACTTCCCCTACGTGGAGTTCGTTCACTCAGGGCGGCAAGAACCCTGCTCGGGCCCGCGCCTGTCGATCCGCGACTCGGCCAGCACACTGGGCCCACAGGTGTACGTCAGTTGCGTGGAGTGTGGAGCTGGCCGTAACATTCAGCAGGCAGCTGGCCGGGACGGATCCGCGAACCTACCACGATGCCGGGGGCGGCACCCGCACCTGCAGTCGTTCGAGCCGTGCGGGCGCGCCTTGCGGCTCATTGTGCTCGGTGCCAGCAACCTGTGGTTCAGTGTCACCGCGAGCGCGCTGCACTTGCCCCAGGGGCAGAACGTGCATGATCTGGTTGCGGCGAACTGGGCAGTGCTCGGCGCTCAACCCAACACCGTGGTGGTGCAGCACATCATCGAGGGAATGGACGTGCTACGCGCGCTGCGCGGGGTGCCGATCGATGAGGTATGGAGCACGATCAATGGAATCCGGGCTCAGGGCGGCCCGCAGGTAGGTGTTTCCGAGAACCTGCTCGACGCCGAGTGGCGATTGCTGTCCCGGCCCACGACCGACCGGCAGGACGCGGACTTCCGGGCCGTTCCCACCGAGGACGTCCCAGCCGGCTTCGAGAATCTGCTGGACCAGGTGGTGCTGGTATCCCGGCTGTGTGAGGTGCAAGCGCTGGTCGGTTTCACCAGGCTCAACGCGCCTGAGCGGCGTGATCTAGAGCCGCGCAACCGGGTACCTCTCACCCGGGGCCAGCCCGATTGGGTGCCCGCCGTGGAGCAACGCGGCGAGGGCGTATTCCTTGAGTTCCGCGAGGACGCCGTCGCAGCGTGGGCCCGCGCTGTCGATCAGCACCCGCGGCTGGCTGCGCTGCGGGACGCGCACGGACGGTGGGCCAGCCGTCGAGGTGGTAGGGCCGATCCGCTGTTCCCAGTGGCGAGGGTGCTCCTGCTACACACCCTGAGCCATCTGCTGATCCGGCAGGTCTCGCTTGAGTGTGGCTACTCGTCAGCCAGCCTGCGAGAGCGGCTCTACATCGGGCAGCCGGGCGCCCGAGCAGCGGGCGTGCTGCTCTCCACCGCGGCCAGCGACAGCGAGGGCACGCTGGGTGGGCTGGTCGCTCTGGGCGAAACCCGCTACCTCACGCGGCTGCTTGAACTGGCGTTTGACGACGCGCAGCGGTGCTCGTCCGACCCGCTGTGCGCCGAGCATGTGCCGCAGGATCCCTCCGAGACCCTGCACGTCGCCGCCTGCCACGCTTGCCTATTCGTCTCCGAGACCAGCTGCGAGACGAACAACCGGTGGCTGGACCGGGCCGTGCTCGTCGACCTGACTGGCGACGGCCTTTCCTTCCCGCGATGACTCCAGCTGGTGTCGCGCGCTCACTCGCCGAGCGTCTACCGGCCAGTGATCTCCAGGTTTTGAGCGAAGCGGCCGCTGGTGGCCGCTCGGGTCTACTCGCGCTCCGTTCGAACGCGTCCGCCGCCGTTCTCCGCGCGGCGTGCGACGACCTGCTCGAGGTGTTGCCATCCTGCGTACCCCAGTTTCTTGCCGGGCTGCTCGCTGGCGCGGGAGAAGTCGCGCAAGTCACGCGGACCGGGCACGGAGTGGACGTGGTGTGGACTGGGCCACACTCAGGAGTAAGAACGGGTCGGCTTACAGCGGCAGTAGTGGCTGAACTCATCGATTCCGCGCGTCGTGAGATCCTCCTCGTCAGCTACGCCACGTACAGCGAGCCGCAGATCGCTGCGGCGATGGCGTGCGCGAGCAGCAGGGGTGTCGAGATCACCTTGTTGGTGGAGCGCGCTGAAGACAACCCGCGGTATTCATACCGGGCGTCCGCCTTCCCAGGCCTTCCAGCGATCCGGCTTGCATGGCCAGCCGCGCAGCGACCCCAAGGTGCCTCGATGCACGCAAAGGTGATCGTGGTTGATGCTCGAGTCGCCTTGATCGGCAGCGCGAACCTCACCGGCCACGCAATGGATCGCAATCTGGAATGCAGTGTGATGCTCAGGGGTGGCACGCAGCCAGGCGACATCGTCCGACATGTCCGCGATCTTGTTGCGCGAGGTCAGCTTTGCGCTTATCCATTGCCAGGGTAGCTCGACCTCGGTGAGGACGGAGGTCACCGGCGTGCTGGTGGCTCGGGCGTCGAGCCAGTCAGCCAGGGCCTCAGCTCTCTGGCTCGCGGCGGATCAGCTTCACCAGAGCTGCAGTGACGAGGTAGGTCATCAGTAGCGTTCCTCGTTCCCCCACCTCGCAGATCAGCTCGCTAGCTTCATGGTCGGTCCTGATCGGGCCGGTGGGCCGCAGCCAATCGGCGGTAGGATCGGGTCCACTATGGCGCTCACCCTCAGCAGCCCGGCCTTCGCCGACAAAGAGTTCATTCCATCCCAATACACCTGTGACGGTGACAACGTGTCACCCCCGCTGTCGTGGTCGGAGGTCCCGGACGGTACCGCGGAGTTGGTGCTGCTCATGGAGGATCCCGACGCTCCGGGAGGTACCCACGTGCACTGGTCCCTGTTCGGGATCAACCCCGCCGGCGGCGGCCTGGAGGAGGGCAAAGTGCCCGCCGGGGCCGTCTGCGGCAAGAACGACTATGGCCGCACGGACTGGGGCGGTCCCTGCCCCCCGTTCGGCAAAGCCCGCCGGTTCATCTTCACGCTGCTAGCCCTGTCCGAGCCCAGCGGTCTGGCTGAGGGCGCCAGCGCACGCAAGGATCTGCCGTACGCGCTGTCCGGGAAGGTACTGGCCCAGGCGCAACTCACCTGCAAGTACGCCCGCGGGCGCTGACCCGCCCCGGGGCCCGGAGGCGGTGATCACTGTTTGTGATCTTCGCGCCTAGCGGTGTTGCTCGTGTACCTGGCCGTCGGCGACAGCCCAGCAGCGGGTGGTGCGGACAGCCTCGAGCATCCGACGGTCATGGGTCACGAACAACAACGTGCCCGAATACGACTCCAGGGCGGATTCCAGTTGCTCGATGGCGGGCAGGTCGAGGTGGTTGGTCGGCTCGTCGAGCACCAGCAGGTTCACTCCACGAGCCTGCAGCAGCGCCAACGCAGCGCGGGTTCGCTCCCCGGGTGACAGGGATGCGGCCGGGCGCGCCACGTGCGCGGAGTACAGGCCGAACTTCGCCAGTAGCGTCCGCACCTCGGACTCCGGCCATCCGGGTACAGCCCCTTCGACACCGCCGAGCCGAAGGCCCGGATCAGCGGCTCGTCGCCCAGGAACAGCGCGCGGGTCTGGTCGATCTCCCCGACTCGCACCCCTGGCCCCAGCGTCGCGGTGCCCGAGGACAGCGGTAAGCGGCCCAGCAGCGCGCCCAGCAGGGTGGACTTCCCGGAGCCGTTGGCGCCGGTGATGACGACCCGGTCGGCCCACCCGAGCGCCACATCAACCGGGCCGAGACGGAACGCGCCCCGCTCAACGACGGCGCCGCGCAAGGCCGCCACCACCGAACCCGAACGGGGCGCGGCGGCGATGGACATCCGCAGCTCCCACTCCTTGCGGGGCTCCTCGACCACCTCGAGGCGCTCGATCTGCCGCTGTGTCTGGCTGACCTTGGCGGCCTGTTTCTCGGTGGCCTCGGCGCGGAACTTACGGCCG
>JAICSB010000605.1 GCA_025937115.1 Pseudonocardiaceae bacterium
CATCCGCGCGGGGGTGCGGTGCGCGGAGACCACCGACACCTCGTGGGCCACCCCGAACTCGTCGAGAGCCTGCGCGGCAGCGCGCATCACCGGCCAATCCGAGTCACTGCCCATGATCACACCGACCAGACTCACGCCGTCTCCTGTCCCCGCTCGTGCACCGGGTGCCCGTCCGGCCAGGCCCCGGTGGCCAGAAACGCCGCCGAAGCGACCGCCACGTTGCGCGCCGGCGTCGGCGCCGCACCGAGAACCGTGACGTGCCCGATCTTGCGCCTGGGTCGCTCCGGCTTCGCATACAGGTGCACCTTCGCCTGCGGGTAGCGAGCCATCAGATGGTGCAGTCGCTCATCGATACCCATCATCGGCGCGATGTCGGCGCCCAGCACGTTGGCCATCGCACAGGCTGGGGCGCGTGGTGCGGTGGACCCCAACGGGTAGTCCAGCACCGCGCGCAGGTGCTGCTCGAACTGGGACGTCGCGGCACCCTCAATCGTCCAGTGCCCGCTGTTGTGCGGCCGCATCGCCAACTCATTAACCAGCAACTGCCCAGAAGGCATTTCGAACAGTTCGACGGCCAGCACGCCGACCACGTCCAGCGTCGCCGCCAAGCGCAGGGCCAGCTGCTGGCCGGCTTGCGCGAGGTCCGCGTCCAGGCCGGGCGCCGGAGCGAGTACCTCCATGCAGATCCCCTCCCGCTGCACCGTCTGCACCACCGGCCACACCGCGCCCTGCCCGAACGGTGAGCGGGCTACCAGCACGGCGAGTTCCCTGCTCATCGCCACACATTGCTCGACCAGCAACGGCGTACCCGCGGCAAGCAGCTCGGCCACCACGCGCCGCGCGCCGGTGGGGGTATTGAGCATCCACAAACCCCGCCCGTCATAGCCGCCGCGGACCGCCTTGAGCACGCAGGGCCAGCCGTGCTCGGCACCGAAGGACACCGCGTCCTGCGGCCGGGTCACTTCGCGAAACGGCGGAACCGGCACGCCCAGCCCTGCCAGCGTCCGGCGCATCAGTAGCTTGTCCTGGGCATGGCGCAGCGCGTCCGGTCCCGGGTGCACCCGAACACCCGCGGCAACCAGTGCCCGGAGGTGCTCAGTGGGAACGTGCTCATGGTCGAAGGTGAGCACGTCGCAGCCCTCGGCGAACCGTCGCAGCGTGGCCAGATCATCGTGCCGGCCAAGGACCACATCGGTGGCCACCAGCGCCGCCGGCTCGTCCGGACCGGCAGCCAGCACCCGCAGCGACTGCCCGAGCGCCACAGCGGCCTGGTGGGTCATCCGAGCCAGCTGCCCGGCACCCACCATGCCGACGACAGGCAAACCGGTACGGAGGTCCACGAGTTGCTGATCTTATCCGAGACCTGCTGCGGGCCCGACCTGCCCTACTCTTCCCGAGCTCCGCAGCAGCGCTCTCATTGCGACCCGGTACAGCACTGTGGTGGAGTTCGCCGAGCCTGAGCGCTGGAGCTCGGTGCGCGCCTGGGTGCACGAGCTGATGCGTACGGTCCGTACACTGCGGCCGTGTCCATGGTCGACGCGGTGCTCATCCGGATCCCGCAGCCCTACCGCGACGTCGCTGTTCGGCACCGCGAGCTGGTGAAGTTCGCCCTCGTCGGGGGGATCACCTACATTGTCGACATCACGCTGTTCACGCTACTCAAGACGACGGTGCTGGAGCCCAAACCGGTCACTGCCAAGATCGTTGCGGTGCTGGTGGCGACGATCGTGTCCTACGTTCTCAACCGGGAATGGTCCTTCCGCACCCGGGGCGGCCGGGAACGGCGCCACGAGGCCTCGTTGTTCTTCCTGGTCTGCGGCATCGGACTGGTGCTCAACGCTGCGCCACTGTGGGTCTCGCGATACGTACTGGACCTGCAGGTCCCGGCGGTCAGCCTGCTCGCGCAGGAGGCCGCTGACTTCGCCAGCGCCAACGTGATCGGAACGTTGCTGGCGATGGTCTTCCGGTGGTGGGCTTTCCGCAGGTACGTCTTCCCCGACCAGAACGTACGCCGCCAGGTGCCAGTCGGCTGAATCAACGCACCACGCCGGCACCCGGCCGGGCGGGCCCGGGCAGCTCTTCGCCCCGCGGCACCCGCAGGTACACGGCGAATCTGGCCGGCCGCGCCGAACTGAGCTCAAGGCGTCCACCGTCGGCTTCGACCAACGCCCTGGCCAGCGCCAGCCCGACGCCGGTCGAGGACGCACCCGAGATCCCCCGGTCGAAGACGCGTGCGGCCAGGTCCTCGGGCACCCCCTCGCCGCCGTCGGTGACCTCCACCACGACCATCCGATCTGGTCCCACCCCGGTCCACCGCGCGGATAGCGTCACCACCCCGGCGCCGTGCCGCAGCGCGTTGTCGATCAGCACTCCGAGCGCCTCACGCAACCGGCCAGGGGTGACCCGGGCGACCAGCGCGTCGGCTACCCGCAGCCGCAGCGGCCGCCGGTCGGCGTCGGCCTGCGGCTGCCAATCGGCGACCACCTCGCCGAGTAGTGCGGCCAGCTCCACC
>JAICSB010000230.1 GCA_025937115.1 Pseudonocardiaceae bacterium
CGCGTCGTCGATGACCGTAAGGTTGCGCAGCCCGAGGAAGTCCATCTTGAGCAGTCCGAGTGTTTCGCAGGCGCCCATATCGAACTGCGTGATTATCGCGCCGTCGGAATCCCTGCGCTGGATCGGGATGATATCGATCAAAGGCTCACTGGACATGATCACGCCAGCCGCGTGCACGCCCCACTGCCGCTTGAGCCCTTCCAACCCGCGGGCCGTGTCTATGATTTCCTTGACCTGAGGATCAGCGTCGTACAAGGCCCGGACTTCAGTGGCTTCGGCGTAGCGCTTGTGCTGAGGATCGAAGATCCCGGCCAGCGGGATATCCTTGCCCATAACCGGTGCCGGCATCGCTTTGGTGATCCGGTCGGCCACCGAGTAGCCAGGCTGGCCGTAGAGCACCCGCGCGGAGTCCTTGATCGCCGCCTTCGCTTTGATCGTCGAGTAGGTGATGATCTGGGCAATGCGGTCCTCGCCGTACTTCTCCGTGACGTAGCGAATCATGTCACCGCGCCGGCGCTCGTCGAAGTCCATGTCGATATCGGGCATCGAGATACGTTCGGGGTTGAGGAACCGCTCAAAGATGAGCTTGTGCCGGATGGGGTCGAGATCAGTGATACCCATCGCGTAGGCCACCAGGCAGCCTGCCGCCGACCCCCGGCCCGGTCCGACCCGGATTCCGTTGGCCTTGGCGTGGCGTACCAGATCTGCGGTGACCAGGAAGTAGCCGGGGAAGCCCATCTGGCAGATCACGCCGACCTCGTAGTCGGCCTGGCGACGGTGGGTGTCGGGCAGACCACCCGGGAAGCGCTGCTGCAGACCCCGCTCGACTTCCTTGATCAGCCAGCTAGCCTCGCTCTCGCCCGCTGGCACCGGGAACCGGGGCATCAGGTCGCGGCCCTCGGTGAACTCCACATGCACCCGTTCGGCTACCTGCAAGGTGTTGTCGCAGGCCTCTGGAAACTCACAGTCCCACTGCTCACGCATCTGTGCCGGGGACTTGAGGTAAAAGTCCTGGGCATCGAACTTGAACCGGTTGGGATCTGACATGGTCTTGCCGGTCTGCACGCACAGCAGCACCTCGTGCGGCTTGGCATCCTCGGGGAACGTGTAGTGCAGATCATTGGTGGCAAGTCCGGGCAGCTCAAGGGTCTTCTTGAGCCGCACAAGATCGTCACGAACCCGGCGCTCGATCTCGATGCCGTGGTCCATCAGCTCGCAGAAGAAATTCTCCCGGCCGAAGATATCCCGATAGTCAGCGGCGGCCTGGCACGCGGCACCGAATTTGTCCTGCTGCAACAACCGCTGAACCTCGCCTGACGGGCACCCGGTGGTGGCAATAATCCCCTTGCCGTAGGCCGCCAGCAGCTCACGGTCCATCCGTGGCTTGTAGTAGTAGCCCTCCAGGCTGGCCAGGCTGGAGAGCCGGAACAGGTTGTGCATGCCCTCGGTGTTCTCCGCGAGCAGCGTCATGTGGGTGTACATCTCACCCGGGTTGTCGACGTCGTTGCTGCCGCGTGCCAGCACGACCCGCTTACGCTCGTGTCGGGAGCCAGGCGAGAGGTAGCCCTCCATGCCGATGATCGGCTTGACTCCGTGGGCGTTAGCCTTCTTCCAGAACTCGTAAGCGCCGAAGACATTGCCGTGGTCGGTCATCGCCAGGGCCGGCATGCCCATCCGGACGCACTCGGTGAACAAGTCGTCCAGCCGCGCCGCACCGTCGAGCATCGAGAACTCGGTATGCGTGTGAAGGTGGACGAACGAGTCACTGGACACCCTCGACCTCCTTGATCACAGTCCGCAGTCATCCGGCTGCGTACCGTCGCACCATAGACGGTTTCGGGGACCTACCGACCCACCGACCGCCACCTGCGCCGAAAGCCCCAGTTGGCGACCGCCGCCTACGGCGCGCCGGAATTTGCTTAGCCGTTCGGCTGGGAGTGGAGTCGAATGTGTGTTCGATAATAGCTGTCTAGGGCCCCCGACGCCACCGGTGATCAGACCACCAGAGGAAGAGACCATCGACTGCCTGGTCGAGGACCAGCCCAGCGGCGCTGCGGAACCCGTGCGCTGGTCGCAGTACGTTCCCGATGGTCTGCTGGCCGACATGCTGGCGCAGCCGCCCGATACCGCCGCGGAGCATCGTGAGTTCGAAGCGTTGGAGAGAATCGGTGGTTGGGAGCGAGTCATCGCCTGGGCCCAAGCCCGGCAGGCACGAGAGATGACGTCGTTCATGGCCGGTGCACAGGCTCGCGAGCAATCGGCAGGAGCGAGCGATTCGCAGGCCCATGAATCGGCGGTGGCCGAGGTCGGTCTGATGTTGGCTGTCTCGGCGGGCACCGCGGCTTCTCGGGTGGGTGACGCGCGGTCGTTGTGTACCCGGTTGCCTGGGACCTTGGCGGCGTTGGAGGCCGGTCGGATCACCCTGGCCAAGGCGCCCGGCGTCCGGTCCAGATGAACCACCGTTCTGATCACCACGGTGCGACGAGCGCTTCACATCGTTCGGAAGCGGGTATCCACTAGGCGTCGCCGGTCGACGGCTGGACCTGCTGACCAGCAGCGAGCCAAGCTCCGGCCGAGTGGAGGGGAGTGCAGGGCGTGACCCAGCAGACCGGAGTCGGCGACGCGGTACACGCAGAGGCACAGGAATACCGGCAGGACGCGGAGCGACCGCTGGGTGGCTACGTGCTGGTGATGACTGCGTTCGCCGCGGTGGTGGGTCTGGCCGGCCTGGCCGCCGCTTTGACCGGGCGCGGGCTGCCGCGCAGAATCGCACCCTACGACCTGGCCTTGATCGCCACAGGAACCCACAAACTGTCCCGCATGATCAGCAAAGATGCGGTCACCAGCCCGCTACGTGCCCCGTTCACCCGTTACCGTGGCACCGGCGGACCTGACGAGGTGATGGAAGAGGCCCGTGACGGTAGTGGCCTGCGGTCATGCGGTCGGCGAACTCGTCAGCTGCCCGTTCTGCCTCGACATGTGGGTGGGCACCGGCTTGACGATCGGGCTGTTATTCTTACCGCGGTTCACCCGATTCGTCGCGGCCACGTTCACTGCGCTCACCGGCGCGGACTTTCTGCACCTGATCTACGCCCGCGCCCAGCAGGTCGCGCAGGGCTAACGGGCCTGGTCGAGCGTGCCAGCTCAGCGCCACGATGATCTTCCCGCGTCTTGTAGACGCTGGCGACAGTCGTCGCCAGCAGCACGCCGGCGATCACAGTCAGCGAGAGCCCAATGCCCACCGGCGGTACTGATTCCAGTGGTTGGCCGTGGTTGAGGAGGGACAGCGAGTTTTCGTGCAACGTGTCGAGCACCAGCTTGACGCCGATGAACCCGAGAATCACACCGAGCCCGATGGGCAGGTAGACCAGCCTGGTGAGCAGTCCTCCGATGAGGAAGTACAGCTGCCGTAGGCCCATCAGCGCAAAAGCGTTCGCGGTGAAGACGAGGAAGGCTTCTTGGGTGAGCCCGAAGATCGCTGGGATGGAGTCAAGTGCGAAGACCAGGTCGACGGTGCCGATCGCGATCATCACGACGATCATCGGAGTGAACCACCGCTTGCCGTCGCGCTTGATCGTGAGCCGCGATCCGTCGTATTCATCGGTCACGGGGATCCGCTTCCGCAGCGCGCGCAACACCATGTTCTCCCCGAACTCCACCTCCTGCTTGCGGTGACGGATCTGGCGCCAACCCAGGTAGATCAGCAGCGCAGCGAAGAGGTAGAACACCCAGCTGAAGTGTGAGATCACTACCGCACCAGCCGCGATGAACAGTCCCCGCATGGCCAATGCGAGCACGATGCCGATCAGCAGCACCCGGTGTTGCTGGATGGCCGGCACCCCGAACGCGCTCATGATGATCACGAAAATGAACAGGTTGTCCACCGACAGCGAGTACTCGGTAAGATATCCAGCGAAATACTCGACGGCGAAAGTGCTGCCGGCGAACAGCCAGATACCCAGCCCGAAGGCCGCCGCACAGGCGAGGTAGAACACCACCCACCGGACCGCCTCCGCCATGCCTACCTGGTGTGGCTTACGGTCGACGATGACCAGGTCAACGGCGAACAGAACACCGATAGCGCCCACCGTGGCGAGCCATACCCACGCGGGCACATCCATGAGCGAACCTCCGGGCAGACGGCATACGTCGGACACCCGGAGGTCTCTTCCACCGGCGAACCGGTCGACGGCACCGGGCACCCGCAGCACTGCGGGAAAACCGTGTTGACGATGCCGCCGCGAAGGAATACTCCCCTCCACGCTGGGACAAGTGTCCCGTATGGCCCGCATTGGCACCACCCCGGGTAGCGGCCCGTCGTGATGATGTTGGTCACCGATGTGAGAACCGGTCTGTACCGTCGGTGCGGTGTCCCAAACGATCCGCCGGCGGCTGCTCGTCGTGCTGGTCATTACCACTGTGATCGCGGGCGCCGGGGTGATGGTGGCCATCAGAGCGGCGGCCTCCAGCGCGCCACCGGTCGCCACCGAGAACGTGACCATCGACGTACCGGAGGGACCGGGTAGCGCCGGTCAGGTGCACCTCGACGCCACGGTGTACCGGCCGGCAGTCACTCCCGCGCCGGCCGTGCTGGTGGGCCACGGCTTCGGTGGCAGCAAGAACTCGGTCAGTACCGAGGCGACCGCGCTGGCTCGCCGAGGGTTCGTCGTGCTTGCTTGGAGCGCCCGGGGATTCGGCGCGAGCACCGGGCAGATCGGCCTGGACTCCCCCGATTACGAGGTGGCCGACGCCCGCGCGTTGGTGGACTGGTTGGCCAAGCGACCGGATGTGGTGCGTGACGGGCCCGGCGATCCGCGGGTCGGTGTCACCGGTGCGTCTTACGGCGGCGCGCTGGCCCTCCTGCTGGCGGGAACCGACCGGCGGGTGGATGCGCTCGCACCGGAGATCACCTGGAACGATCTTTCGCAGGCGCTGTTCCCCAATGCCGCGAGCCCCACCTCCATCCCCACGGCCACCCCGGCGGCCGGGGCCTTCGCCCCGGACGGAGTATTCAAGCGGGATTGGGCGGGGTACTTCTTCGGCGCCGGCCTCGCCGGTGCGGGGGGATTGTGCGGGCGGTTTCGCCCCGAGGTGTGCGCCGCTTATGTGCGGGCGGCTACCACCGGTGTCCCCACTCCGGAGATCGTGCAGCTGCTACGCCGCTCATCGCCCGCCGTGATAGCCGGCAACATCACCGCACCGACCCTGCTCATCCAGGGAGAGCACGACACGCTGTTCGGGCTGGACCAGGCTGACGCCACCGCCCGTCAACTCGCCTCGGCGGGTGCACCGTTGAAAGTGATCTGGTATACGGGCGGTCACGACGGCGGGGCGCCCGACGCGGCGCTGCAGGAGCAGGTCGGCGCCTGGTTCGACTACCACCTCCGCCGGAAGGGAAGCGATCCGGGGACCGGATTCGATTACCAGGTGCCGGGAATTTTCGGTACCCGAAGTGGGGTCGCCCAGCGCACCGTGCACGCCCCGACCTATCCGGGCCTCGACGGCGTCCCGGTGCAGCGGCGGGAGCTGACGCTGCACGGTGGGCCGCAACCGGTGGTCCGGCCGCCCGGTGGCAGCCCGGCCGCGCTGAGCAGCCTGCCGGGCCTCAGCTCCGCACTGCCCGCAGGCGCCGCAAACGGGGTGACGATGGACCTGCCCGGACAGTCCGCGACGTTCAGCACCGATCCGCTGCCAGACTCGCTGGAGATCACTGGGGCGCCGCAGATCCGGTTGCGGGTGGCCGCGGCACAGACCGATACCACTGCACCGCCATCGGAGGCGGTGCTGTTCGTCAAGCTCTACGACGTCGGACCGGATGGGCGCCGCACGCTGCCCGGTGCAGCAGTGGCCCCGGTGCGGATCGGCCCGCTGGCAGCCGATGGGGCCCCGACCGA
>JAICSB010000659.1 GCA_025937115.1 Pseudonocardiaceae bacterium
GGTCACTTGTAGCTGACCACTGGGCGCGTAACTGACCACTCGAGGGGAGGGCGGCCGCAGTGGGCGATACCGTCGCAGTCAGTGTCAGGGTGATCGCACCGCTTCACGCGGTGGTTGGGATCCTGGCCGCCAGTGGCTTGGCTCGTAGCGTCGGTGCCGCCCGTCGGGTTGGCGATCATGCGTTTTGCCGGTCACTGGTTGGTCAGGGCCGACCGGCGTGACTTGATAGGAGCGTGGCGACGCCCCCACTGAGGTTTGTCCGCCGGCCGGCCCAACTGTCCCCCTTGTCAGTTGGGAGAGAAAGGAGACCACTTCATGGTGGTTGTTCTGGGCGCGGACGTCCATAAGCGGTCGCACACGGTCGTGGTGGTGGATCAGGTCGGCGCGAAGCGGGGCGAGCGGGTCGTTGCCGCGACCGACTGCGGGCACGCGGTGCTGCTGCGCTGGGCCAGGCAGGTGTTCGCCGATGTCGAGCGGGTGTGGGCGGTCGAGGACTGCCGTCACTTGACCGCTCGTCTGGAGCGGGCATTGCTGGGCGCCGGGGAACGGGTGGTTCGGGTGCCACCGAAGCTGATGGCCGGTGCTCGCCGCAGCGCACGCACGCGGGGGAAGTCCGATCCGATCGACGCGCTGGCCGTGGCTCGAGCGGCGCTGCGGGAGCCGGATCTACCCGTCGCCGCACACGATGAGACCTCGCGGGAGCTGAAGCTGCTCGTCGACCACCGCGAATCCCTGACCGCGGAGCGGACCAAGAAGGTGAACCGGTTCCGGTGGCACCTGCACGAGCTCGACCCGGAGCGCGACCCTGCCCCCTCGGCGCTCAACCGCGCCGTCGTGCGCGACCAGCTGGCTGACTGGCTCCAGACGCAGCCCGGTCTGGTCGCCGAGCTCGCCGCAGAGCTGCTGGCCGACATCGGCCGGCTCACCGAGCGGATCAACGCCCTGGAGAAGCGCATCAGCGCCGCCGTGGCCGCCGCCGCACCACAGCTGCTGGAGATTCCCGGCTGCGGCGCGCTGACCGCCGCCAAGATCGTAGGCGAGACTGCCGGTGTCGACCGGTTCCGTTCCGAGGCCTGCTTCGCCATGACCGCCGGAGTCGCGCCGATCCCGGTCTGGTCCGGCAACACCGCCGGCCGGGTGCGTTTGAACCGCGGCGGCAACCGACAACTCAACGCCGCCCTGCACCGCATCGCCATCACCCAGGTCCGACTCGGCGGGCTCGGCCGCACCTACTACGACAAGCGACGAGCCGCCGGCGACACCAGCACCGAGGCCTACCGCGCCCTCAAACGCCGCCTCGCCCGCACCGTCTTCACCACCCTCAAGACCCCGACAACAGCCACGGCCGCAGCACCGCTGCCGGCCGCAGCTTGACATAGGAGCAACCCATGAGCTCTCCGCTGGCCCGGCTGGCCGAACTGGACATCAACCTGCCCGCTGTCGTCGCCCCGCTGGCCGACTACGTCCCGGCCGTCCGCACCGGATCGCTGGTGTTCACGTCCGGTCAGCTGCCGATGGTCGACGGGCGGTTGGCCGTCACCGGCAAGGTCGGCGCCGAGGTGAGCCCGGAGCGGGCCCGATGGCTGGCCCGCACCTGCGCGCTGAACGGGCTCGCGGCCATCGATGCGCTCGTGGGCCTGGACTCTGTTGTGCGGGTGGTCAAGGTGGTCGGGTTCGTGGCCTCGGCCCCGGATTTCACCGGTCAGCCCGGCGTGGTCAACGGGGCGAGCGAGCTGCTCGGTGAGGTGTTCGGCCCGGCCGGTGCCCACGCCCGGTCGGCCGTGGGCATGGCCGTGCTGCCACTGGATTCGCCGGTGGAGGTCGAACTCGTCGTCGAGGTCCGATGACCGACGTTCCGGTGCGCGACGCGGCCACCGTGGTGTTGCTGCGGGACGGCGTCGACGGGGCCGGGCTCGAAGCGTGGCTGCTCACCCGTGTCACCGAGATGGCGTTCGCGGCCGGGATGACGGTCTTTCCCGGCGGCCGGGTCGACGCGGCCGACGCCGACCTGCCGTTCGCAGGCACCGCGAGCACGGACGTGGCCGCCCGGTTCGACTGCGCCGAGCCGCTGGCCCGGGCCCTGCTCGCCGCGGCGGTACGCGAGACGTTCGAGGAGACCGGGGTGCTGCTGACGGTGCCCGGTGCGGACCTGTCCGA
>JAICSB010000063.1 GCA_025937115.1 Pseudonocardiaceae bacterium
CTGACGCATTGAGCTTTGTTGAGATCGACGGCCAGCACGTGGAGCTGCTCCCCGCACGTACTGTCATGTCGATGTTCCACGCCGGCGGCCAGGGTGGCGACGGTGGCAACGGCCAGGGTGGCGTAGGCATCAACATCCTGAGCGGCCTGGGCGTCCTGGGCACCGGGTCTGCCAGTGCTGGCGACGGCGCCGGCGGCAACGGCGGCAGCGCGGACAGCGACTGAGCCAACGGCTGAGTTGGGCCAGTGATGTCCAGCGGTGCCGTTTGCTAGGGAACGGCACCGCTTGACCGGCGATGCTGCGGGCGGTGCTGGGGCAGCCGACTGCGATGCAGTCGTGCAGCGCCGCCACCGATCAGTCAGAGGTTGGGTGCGATGTCGTCGGTAACGGAGGGGTGGCCAGTGATTGGCCACCCCTCCGTTTATAATTCGACGGGTTGAGAACCGGCGCGGAACTAGGTAGTCACTACGTTGGTTTCTCAGTAGTGATGCAACAGCGTCCCAGCTTGCGCAGGTCAGCTGGGTAATGAGTCGTTCTCTGCAGCAGCTGGACAGCGCAACCACCGATCATAGCTAGGTGATGCTGAGACGTTTTTACGTGGTCGATGGGGTTGTCATAAGTACTTTCTCTTGGCCATTGTTAAGTAAGCCGAATCGGCAACACCGTCGATGAGGTGTTCTGTTCCCGGCCCGTTGGGGGCCTCTTTTGAGGAGGATATGCATGTCTGACGCATTGAGCTTTGTTGAGATCGACGGCCAGCACGTGGAGCTGCTCCCCGCACGTACTGTCATGTCGATATTCCACGCCGGCGGCCAGGGTGGCAACGGTGGCAACGGCCAGGGTGGCCTCGGCATCAACATTCTGAGCGGCATCGGGGTCCTGGGCACTGGGGCTGCCAGTGCTGGCGACGGCGCCGGCGGCAACGGCGGCAGCGCGGACAGCGGCGGCGAAGGCTGCGGCTGCTGAGTTGGGCCAGTGATATCAAGCGGTGCCGTTTGCTAGGGAACGGCACCGCTTGACCGGCGATGCTGCGGGCGGTGCTGGGGCAGCCGACTGCAATGCAGTCGTGCAGCGCCGCCACCTGATCAGTCAGATGATTGGGTGCGGTGTCGTCGGCAGTGAAGGGGCGGCCAGCAACAAGGCCGCCCCTTCACTATTTCTTAGGCAATGATTTTCCGGGCTATGGCTCCGGTGACGATAAGGACTTGCACAGCTGTGCAACCCAGCCCGTGGGCGGTGATCGATCGACTCACCAGTCGGTGGATGGGTGGGCCGCTCCGGCGGGAAGCCACCGTGAGAAGTGGGCGAGGGGGGAGTTGAACCCCCACGTCCTTACGGACACACGGACCTGAACCGTGCGCGTCTGCCATTCCGCCACTCGCCCGAGTGACCGCGGGGCAGCCTAGCACGCGCGCTCACCGAACTCTGACGCAGCGGACTCGACCGGTTAGCCGTCCCCGATACCATCGGGACAGCCCGCCGGTAGGCCGGCGCGAACCTGGGAACGGAGGTCGCCGTGGGCAAGGCGCAGCGGTTCGAGCGTCGGTTGCAGGGTATGGTCGGGGACGCCTTCGCCCGGGTTTTCGGCGGTAGCGTGGTGCCGCAGGAGGTGGCGCAGGCGCTCCAGCGCGAAGCTGACGACAATGCACGCCCGCTCGCGGGCGGGCGGGTGCTCGCGCCCAACCGTTATACCGTGACGCTCGGAGCGGCCGACCACGACCGGCTCGCGGGCGATGAGCAGCGGGTGATCCGGATGCTCACAGGCTGCATCCAGAGCCATCTCGCAGAGCAGGCGTGGGATGTCTACGGAGGCCTTGTGGTAAGCCTGGAGCGGTCCGACACGCTGCACACGGGACAGTTTCGCACCAGCTCATCCGTCGATCCAGACACACCGCAATCTCGTAGCGCTAGAGACCCAGGCAGTTCAGGAGACTCAGCCATGACCCAGCAACCCGCCCCGGATTACGGACAACCGGCCGGCTATGACTTTTCGGGCTCCCGGTATGTCCAGGACGGCTATCAGCCTGGCTACCAGAGCTACGACGAGAGCTACGGTCAGTACGACGGTAGCCAGCCTGGTTATGGCGGCTATCGCCCGGCCAACCAGGTGAGTCACCCCCGGCTTTCGGCGTCGCTCACCCTCGACGACGGATCGAATCGCTATTACCAGCTGACCGAGGGCGCCACCGTGGTGGGTCGGGGCCAGGACGCCCAGTTTCGGCTGCCCGACACCGGTGTGTCCCGGCGCCACGTGGAGATCACGTGGGACGGTCAGACCGCCACGCTCGCCGACCTCGGATCGACCAACGGCACGACCGTCAACGGCACCCCGGTCCAGTCCTGGCAGCTCGTCGACGGCGACGTGGTACGGGTGGGACAGTCCCGCCTCGTCTTCCGTACCCAGGGATAACCGCAGCGTGCCGGAGCTGGTGCTACAGCTGACCAGAGCGGGTTTCCTGCTACTGCTCTGGCTGTTCGTGGTGGCCGCGTTACGCGTCGTGCGCTCCGACCTGTTCGTCGCCTCCGGGCTGCGCGCCAGCCTGCCGATGACCCGCCGAGGTGCGCGCATCGCGGAGCGCAACCGGACGCCACGCCAACTGGTGGTGACTGCGGGCGGCCTCGCGGGCACCCGTATCTCGCTGGATGGCAGGCCCATTCTGATCGGCCGAGCCGATGACTCCACACTGGTGCTCGATGACGACTACGCGTCCACCCGGCATGCCCGCCTGGGTTTGCAGGGCGGGGACTGGTTTCTCGAGGATCTGGGCTCCACCAACGGCACTTACCTGGATCGAGCTAAGGTCACCGGACCTACCCGGGTTCCTCTTGGAGTCCCGATCCGCATCGGCAAGACGGTGATCGAGCTGCGCTCATGACTCTGGTTCTGCGCTACGCAGCCCGAAGCGACCGCGGTCTGGTTCGGCAGAACAACCAGGACGCGGTGTACGCGGGCCCGCGCCTGCTGGCGCTGGCCGACGGGATGGGCGGTCACGCGGCGGGCGACATGGCAGCCAAGGTGATGATCGCGGCCTTCGTCCCGCTGGACGACGACGAACCCGGCAACGACCTGCTGGACCAGTTGCACGAGGCCACCCTCGCTGGTAACGCCGCGATCAGCGAGCTGGTCCGCGAGGAACCTGAACGCGAGGGTATGGGTACCACGCTGACGGCGGTGCTCTTCGGCGGAAACAAGATCGGCCTGGTGCATGTCGGCGACTCGCGCGCCTACCTGTTACGCGACGGCGTGTTCACCCAGATCACCCACGACGACACCTTCGTGCAGTCGTTGATCGACGAAGGACGCATTTCCGAGCACGAGGCCAGCCACCATCCGCAGCGCTCGCTGCTGCTCAAGGCGCTCACCGGGCACGACGTAGAGCCCACGTTCACGGTCCGGGAGGCCTTCGCCGGGGACCGCTACCTGCTGTGCTCCGATGGTCTTTCCGGTGTGGTCAGCGCCGAGACGCTGGCCGAGGGACTGACCATCCCGGAACCTCAGGCCTGCGCCGACCGGCTTATCGAGTTGGCGTTGCGCGGTGGCGGCCCAGACAACATCACCTGCATCGTGGCCGACGTGGTGGACGTCGAGTACGGCGAGGACGCGCCGATCATCGGCGGGGCGGCGGGCGACGGAATCGAGCAACCGCAGCCCGACTCGGCGGCCGCCCGGGCAGCCACCACCACCTTGCCACGTCCAGTGGAGCCGCAACGGATCGAGCCCGCGCCCCCTGACCTGGAGCTGCGCCGTCGCAAGCAACGGCGCGCGCTGATCGGCCTGGCCGTCCTCGCCGTGCTAGTCGGCACCGTCGCCGCCATCAGTTCGATCCTGGTACTGGGCCAGTACTACGTGGGGGCCGCCAGCACCGGCGAGGTAGCCGTCTTCCACGGTGTCCGCGGCGAGTTCCTCGGTCTGCCGCTGCACACCTGGGCCGAAGGGAGCTGCCGCGACGGCGCGCGCGGCTGCGAGGCGGTGTTCTTGCGCGACCTGCAACCGTACGCCCGGAGCAACGTGCGCCGAGGGATGATCAGTAACAGCGGGGTGGAGGGTGCGCGCGAGATCATCGGCCGGCTGCGCACCAATGATCTGTTGCCGCTGTGTCCCCGGACCGGCACCGGAAACCTTCCCGTCGAGGCGTCGCCGTTGCCGTCCCCAGTCACCGAAGCTCCCGCCGGCGGCAGCGCCACCGACACCGCTGGGGTGCCGACGACGACCGGTACGCCACTGCCGGATAAGCCCTCGGAACCCGGAGTGGACTGCCGGACGGTGAGCTGATGGTCACGGCGGTTCCCACTGCGGACGCGGGCGCGGAGCCCGGGTCCGCTCCGCCCACCAAACGCGGCATCGAGCTGATCATGCTGGCCTTCGCCGCGATTGTGGTGACCACGGCGCTGGTGCTGGTGGAGCTCAACCAACCGCAGGGGGTAACCCGGTCGGTGCTCTACGACGGGGCCGCTTACCTCGCCTTGTTCGGTGCTGCCCATATCGCGGTGCGGTGGTTCGCTCCCTACGCCGACCCGCTGATCCTGCCCTGCGTCGCGTTGCTCAACGGGCTGGGGCTGGTGATGATCCACCGGCTCGACCTGGCCGACAAGGCATCGGCCGCCTCGGTAGGCGACCCGGTTCCGGCTGGCAACCTCCCGCATCAGATCGCCTGGACCACCGTCGGCCTCGCCTTGTTCGTGGGAGTGCTGGCGCTGGTCCGCGACCATCGCATGCTGGCCCGCTATGGCTACACCTGCGGGCTGGTCGGGCTGGCCGCGCTGGCCCTGCCCGGCCTGCTACCCAGCGCCGTCTCCGAGGTCAACGGCGCGAAGATCTGGCTGCGGTTAGGTGGGCTGACCATCCAACCGGGTGAGTTCGCCAAGATCCTGATCATGATTTTCGTCGCCGCGTTCCTGGTGACCAAACGGGACCTGTTCACCACCGCCGGCCGCAAAGTGCTGGGCATGGAGCTGCCCCGAGCCAGAGACCTGGCCCCGCTGCTGGCGGCCTGGGGGATCTCGCTGGGTGTACTGGTGCTCGAAAAGGATCTGGGCACCTCGCTGCTGTTCTTCGGCATCGTGCTGGTGCTCATCTACGTCGCCACCGAACGGGTCGCCTGGCTGGTGATCGGGCTGATCTTCTTCCTCGGTGGGGCGACGGTCTCGGACATGATCTTCAAGCATGTCCAACAGCGGGTGACCGCCTGGATCAACCCGTTCTCCGACTACGACGGAGCCGGCTACCAGATGGCGCAGTCGTTGTTCGGGTTGGGCACCGGCGGGGTGTTCGGCACCGGGCTGGGTGCCGGCCGTCCCGACCTGGTGCCGGAAGCGCACACCGACTTCATCACCGCCGCGATCGGCGAGGAGCTGGGTTTTGTCGGATTGGCCGCGGTCCTGCTCACCTACCTGCTGGTGGTCATGCGCGGGATGCGTACCGCGCTGACCGTCCGGGACACCTTCGGCAAGCTGCTCGCCGCGGGCCTAGCCTTCGCGATCGGCCTGGAGGTGTTCATCGTGGTCGGCGGGGTGACCAAGCTGATCCCGCTGACCGGGCTCACCGCGCCGTTTTTGGCCTACGGCGGCTCGTCGCTGCTGGCCAACTACATCCTGGTGGCGCTATTGCTGCGGATCTCCCATGCGGCGCGCTCCCCGGCGGCGTCGGCGGCGCCGCGCAAGCCGGTAGCGCCGCTGGCCGAGGCACGCACCGAGATGGTGCAGCGCCCGTGAACACTCCGCTTCGTCGGGTCGCGCTGGCCGTCATGGGCATGATCGTGCTGTTGCTAGCCAACGCCACCTACATCCAGGTCGTCAACGCAGACACCTACCGGACCGACCCACGCAACCGGCGGGTGCTGCTCGACGAGTACAGCCGCCAACGCGGTGAGATCATCGCCGGCGGGTTGCCGGTGGCCAGCTCGGTGGAAACCAGCGGGCAGCTGCGCTTCCTGCGCAAGTACCTCGACGGCCCGATGTACGCCCCGGTCACCGGCTACTACTCGCTGCGCTACGGGGCGGGCGGCATGGAGAACGCGATGGACTCCTTGCTCAACGGTTCCGACGGCCGGCTGTTCGTGCGGCGGCTGTCGGACCTGGTCACCGGGCGCGAGCCCAGCGGCGGCAGCGTCGAGCTCACCATCAACCCGGCCGTCCAGCGGGTGGCCTACGACCAGCTGACCCGCCGGGGCTACACCGGCGCGGTGGTGGCGATCAAGCCGAGCACCGGGGAGATCCTGGCGATGGCGTCCACCCCGTCCTACGACCCGAACCAGCTGTCCTCGCACGACGGCGCGCAGCAGGAATCCGCCTGGAACGCCGACACCTCGGCCAAGCGTGACGCCCCGCTGACCAACCGGGCGGTCGCGGCGATCTACCCGCCGGGGTCGACCTTCAAGCTGGTGGTCACCGCGGCCGCGCTGGAGGCGGGTAAGGCCACCCCGCAGACCCCGCTGACGGCGGCCGCGGCGTTGCAGCTGGAGAACACCACGACGTTGCTGCACAACTTCGCCGACCAGCCGTGCGGGCCGGGCGCCACCGTCACGCTCAAGACGGCACTGGTGCGTTCCTGCAACGCCGCCTTCGCGCAGCTCGCGGCCACGGTCGGGGAAACCGACCTGCGCAAACAGGCCCAATTGCTCGGTATCGGGCAGCAGGATCTCGCCATCCCGATCCAGGTGACACCGTCGACGCTGGGTGCCATTCCCGACGTCGCGGCGTTGGAACAGTCCGGCATCGGGCAGCGCGATGTGGCGCTGACCCCCTTGCAGAACGCGATGATCGCCGCGACGATCGCCAACGGCGGGGTGCGGATGAAACCCCATTTGGTGCGCAACATCTTGGCCCCGGACCTGTCTGTGCTGGACCAGACCGCACCGGAGCAGGTCGGCGTGGCGATGTCTCGCTTCACCGCCGACCAGATCCGGGACCTGATGGTCGCCGCTGAGAACAGCTACCGCAACGACGGTAAGATCAACGGTGTCAGTATCGCCGCGAAGACCGGCACCGCCGAGCATGGCGCTGATCCCAAGAACACCCCTCCGCACGGGTGGTATGTGGCCTTCGCGCCCGCCGACAACCCGCAGGTCGCGATCGCAGTGCTGGTCGAGAACGGCGGAGACCGCAACCTGGAGGCCACCGGCGGCTCCCTCGCCGCCCCCATCGGCCGAGCCGTCATCGGCGCCGCACTGCAAGGAGCCCGCTGATGCCGATCTTGAGCGCTCTGAGCCTCCCGAACTCCACAGCAGAGCTGTTCGGACGGCCACAGACAGCTCTGCTGTGGAGTTCGGGAGCTGTAGGGCTGATATGGGGCTGAGCAGCGGGCAGGTGCTGGCGGGGCGCTACCGGTTGGGGCGGCGCATCGCCATCGGCGGCATGGGTGAGGTGTGGCAGGCGGCCGACACTCGGCTGGACCGGCAGGTCGCCGTCAAGGTGCTCAGGCCGGAGCTGTCCGGCGACGCGGAGTTCCGGCAGCGGTTCCACACCGAAGCGCGGATGACCGCGTCGCTGAACCATCCCGGGATCGCCGCGGTGCACGACTACGGTGAAGCAGCCAGCGATCCGGTGGTCGCGTACCTGGTTATGGAGCTGGTCCCAGGGGATCCACTGGACAGTATCCTGATCCGGCATCCGCGGCTGAGTGCCAGCCGGACGTTGGACATCCTGGGCCAAGCCGGCGCCGCGCTGCAGGCCGCGCACGAGCGCGGTCTGGTGCATCGAGACATCAAGCCCGCAAATATCCTGATCACCCCCGATGGCACAGTGAAGCTCACCGACTTCGGCATCGCCAGAGCCGTCGACGCAGCTCCGGTGACCCGCACCGGGATGGTGATGGGCACCGCGCACTACATCGCCCCGGAGCAGGCAGCCGGTGACGACGCCGGTCCAGCCGGAGACGTCTACTCGTTGGGCGTGGTGGGCTACGAGTGCCTGGCCGGCGGGCGCCCGTTCTCGGCGGACAACGCCGTGACCATCGCGATGATGCACATCCGGGACCAGCCACCTGCGTTGCCACCGGATGTGCCGCCAGCGGTCTGTGAGCTGATCGAGACAGCGCTGGCCAAGGACCCCCGCCAGCGATACCGCACCGGCGGTGAGTTCGCCGCCGCCGTTGCCGCCATCCAGGCCGGGCACCGGGTGCCGCTGCCTACCGGCGCGACCAGCAGCACCCCCACCGCAGCACTGCGCGGCGCCACCCTGCCACCACCAACCGCGCTGCTGCCATCCCTGCCGCCCCCGGGGCCGCGCTACGCCGAACGCCGCGGCGCAGGGCTAATCACAGTTGTCCTGCTCAGTGTGCTCGCGCTGGTGCTGGGCGGCTACCTGGTCCGCGAGGTACTACGCACGGCCGCGCCCACCGGGGTGGCCGGTGGGACAGGCATGACCACGGCCCCTGTTGCGCCGGCGACACCATCGCCGGTCCCGAGCCCGGTCGAGACACCGCCGTCTGCCAAGCAGCAGCCAATCCAGCCCGAACCCACCAAGATGCAACCCCACCCGGAGCCGACCAACACGGGCGACGCAGCCCCGGAGGTACTCATCATTCCGACCGACTACTTGGGCTACCGGGGCAGCGATGCCGTCGTGACCGCGAAACAGCATGGGCTGATACCGCGAGTGATCGACGACGATGGCGACCAGATCGACCCGGACCTGCGGTCCCAGTGCCGGGTCACCGGAGTGGACCCGCTGTCCGGTTACGTCCCGCTGCGATCAACTCTGGAGCTGACCTGCCGGGAGGGACAGTGAGCGGTCGGTCCCCATCGGGTGACAGCCGGCGGGGGGGCATGATGGACTCCGGGCCGGGCCCCACCACGGCACGGATCACGAACAAGGACCGGAACGGCGCCGGAATGACCATTCCCCGACTACTGTCGGACCGCTACGAGCTGGGCGAGACGCTCGGCTACGGGGGCATGTCCGAGGTGCACCTCGGACGCGACGTGCGGCTCGACCGCGACGTCGCGGTCAAGGTGTTGCGCGCCGATCTCGCCCGGGACCCGCAGTTCCAGCACCGCTTCCGCCGGGAGGCGCAGAACGCCGCCGCGCTGAACCACCCCGCCATCGTCGCGGTGTACGACACCGGCGAGACGGTTTCTGACTACGGTCCGTTGCCCTACATCGTGATGGAGTACGTCGAGGGCCGCACGCTGCGTGACATCGTTAAGACCGAGGGTCCGATGGACGAACAGCGCGCGATGGAGACGATGGCGGACATCTGCGCCGCGCTGGACTTCAGCCACCGCAACGGCATCATCCACCGCGACGTCAAACCGGCCAACGTGATGATCAACAATGCCGGCGCGGTCAAGGTGATGGATTTCGGTATCGCCAGGGCGCTGGCCGATGGGCAGGGCGTGACTCAGACCGCCGCAGTGGTCGGCACCGCGCAGTATCTGTCCCCCGAACAGGCACGTGGGGAACTGGTAGACGCCCGGTCGGATGTCTACGCCGCCGGTTGCGTGCTCTACGAGCTGATCACCGGGGAGCCGCCGTTCACCGGTGACTCCCCGGTCGCGGTGGCCTACCAGCACGTCCGCGAAGACCCAATCCCACCGTCACGGCAGAATCCTGACGTGTCCGCGGCGCTGGACGCGGTGGTGCTCAAGGCGATGAGCAAGAATCCGGCCAACCGGTACCAGTCCGCTGCTGAGATGCGCACGGACCTGGTTCGGGTCTTGTCCGGGCAGCGCCAGCTGGCGCCGGTAATCATGACCGACGCGGACCGTGACCTGATGCTCGACTCGGGCCCCACGGTCGCCATCCGGCCGATCCGACCTACTCGGACCAGCCGCCGCCACGCCGAGCCCACCGGGGCGTCGGTCGAGGAGCGGCGGTCCGGACGGGGTCTGGGGATCCTCACCACGGTGGTCATCATCGCGATCGTCGGACTGCTCCTGCTGCTGTTCACCGACGTCTTCGGAGGCGGACCGAAACCCGTCGCGCTACCCAACGTGGTCGGCCAGCCGGTGCCGTCCGCCGAGCAATCGCTCAACGCCGCCGGCTTCCAGACCGAGCGTCATCCGGTCGAGTCAACCCCGCAGGACCTCGATCGGGTGGTGGCGATGAGCCCGGTCGGCCAGGCGGCACGGGGAACAACGGTGCGGCTGGACGTCGGCGCCGGGCCGGCTGAGGTAGAGGTGCCCAACCTGCTCGGTCTGGACCGCGTGCAGGCCCAAGCGTCCCTGCAACAGGTGGGTCTGGTGCTTTCACCCGACCAAGGCACCCAAGTCGCCCAGGACGACAAGGACGTCGGCCGGGTACTCGTCCAGGATCCGGCCGCCGGTGGCCGGCTGGCTAAGGGCAAAGCGGTGGCCATCACCGTCGGGGTGGCGCCGGAGACCGTGGGTGTGCCCGACGTCGTCGGCACCAATATCGACCAGGCTCAGCGCAACATCGTGGTCGCGCACCTCACCGCCGCGGTACAGGACGTCGACTCCACGGCGCCCAAGGGTCAGGTCCTGAGGCAGAACCCGGGCGGGGGTAATACCGTCAAGGCGGGCGCTACGGTCACCCTCACGGTGTCCCGAGGCAACCAGATCCAGATGCCGGACCTGCGTGGTCAGACCCCGACACAGGCGCAGAACACGCTGCGGAAGTTGGGTTGGACCGGGACTCTGAAGGAGGTCTTCACCCCGGTCGAGGATGCGACTCAGGTCGGGTTCATCGTCGCCCAGGACGTTCCTGTGGGTACCGGATTCGCTCGCGATCAGACCATCACGATCACCGTCGGCCAGAACAACGCGGCCACCAGCAGCACCACCACCACCAGCGGGATCTTCGGCAGTACCAGCGGGTTCCCCAGCCCAGGTGGCTGACCGGGTCAGCGCACCGCCGCGGGGGTCAGCGCACCGCCGCGGCGGAGGCGAGCTTGTGCATCTGGTTCTCCAGCTCGACCACGCGTGCCTCGTCCACCTCGGCTCCCGCGAGACGCAGCCAGTTCGCCAGCAACCGGTGCCCGGAGTCGGTGAGCACCGACTCCGGGTGGAACTGCACGCCGTGCACTGGAAGCTCCCGGTGGCGCAGCGCCATCACGATCCCCGACTCGGTACGGCCGGTGACCTCGAGCTCGTCCGGGATGGTCTCGGGCAGCACGGTCAGCGAGTGGTACCGGGTGGCGGTGAACGGCTGCGGCAACCCGGTGAGCACCGCAACGCCGTCGTGGTACACCAGGGACGTCTTGCCGTGCAGCAGTTCTGGGGCTCGGGCCACAGTGGCGCCCCAGACGGCGCCGATTGCCTGGTGCCCGAGGCAGACGCCGAGTAACGGGCGGCGCTGCGCGGCACAGTCCCGGATGATGTCCATGCTCGCGCCGGCTCGGTCCGGCGTACCTGGGCCGGGGCTGATCA
>JAICSB010000661.1 GCA_025937115.1 Pseudonocardiaceae bacterium
CGCGGTGCTGGTCGGCCCGGCATTCGTGCGAGCTGAGGTGCCGTGGCCTGCGGCGTTCCTCGCCGGCCGGTGTCACGTCGAGTACCGGCGACGCGGTGGTACTCGGGCTAGGACGCTGCGGGATTTCTTCATCGGAGCGCATGCCGCAGTGCTCGGGATGCGACTGCTCACCAGAGATCCCAGCAGGTACCTCACGTACTTTCCTACCATCGAGATCATCGCTCCGGTGACCGGTCGCTAGGCTCCCTGCTTCCCGTCACCGTTATTGCTGAGGAGAATGAGCTGTTGTGAGTGAGCGCACCCTGGTCCTGATCAAGCCCGACGGCGTCGGCCGTGGCCTGGTCGGCGAGATCATCGCCAGGATCGAACGCAAGGGTTTGACACTGGCCGCGTTGGAATTGCGCATGGTCCCGCACGAGCTGGCGCAGCAGCATTACGCCGAACACGTGGACCGGCCGTTCTTCGGCTCGCTGCTGGAGTTCATCACCTCCGCCCCGGTGGTAGCCGCCGTGGTGGAAGGGGAGCGGGCGATAGCAGCGTTCCGGCAGCTGGCCGGTGGCACCGATCCGGTGGACAAGGCCGTCCCAGGCTCGATCCGTGGTGATCTGGCGCTGGAGACCCAGTCAAATCTGGTACACGGCTCGGACTCGGTCGACTCCGCCAAGCGCGAGATCGCGCTGTGGTTCCCGGAGCTGTAGCGTCGGTGAACGCTATGGCAGGTACGTCGGTATTCGAGCAGCTTGAGCCGCTGTTGCTGCGGGTCTCCAAGCCGGTGCAGTACGTCGGAGGCGAGCTCAACGCCACGGTGAAGGACTGGGACACCACGACGGTGCGCTGGGCGTTGATGTATCCCGACGCCTACGAGGTCGGGCTGCCCAACCAGGGGATCATGATCCTCTACGAGGTGCTCAACGAGCAGCCCGACGTGCTCGCTGAGCGGACCTACGCGGTCTGGCCGGATCTCGAGGCGCTGATGCGCGAGTACGGCGTCCCGCAGTTCACCGTGGAGTCGCATCGTGCCGTGGGGAACTTCGACCTGCTCGGCGTGTCCTTCGCCACCGAACTCGGCTACACCAACCTGCTCACCGCGCTGGACCTCGCCGGCATTCCGCTGCACGCGAAGCAGCGCACCGACGATCATCCCGTCGTCATCGCTGGAGGTCACGCCGCATTCAATCCAGAGCCGATCGCTGACTTCATCGACGCCGCCGTGGTGGGAGACGGCGAGGAAGCGGTCCTGGAGATCACCGCGGTCGTGCGGGACTGGAAGGCTGCCGGGGGCCCCGGCGGGCGACCGGAACTGCTCGGGCGGCTGTCTACGATCGACGGCGTCTACCTGCCGGGTTGTTATGACGTCAGTTACCTTCCCGACGGGCGGATCGCCGAGGTGGTCCCCAACGCCGCACGGGCCCAACGGCGGGTGGCCAAACGCACCACCATGGACCTCGACGAGTGGCCCTACCCGAAGCAGCCGCTGGTGCCGATCGCGGAGACCGTGCACGAGCGGATGAGCGTGGAGATCTTCCGCGGCTGCACCCGCGGGTGCCGGTTCTGCCAGGCCGGGATGATCACCCGTCCGGTTCGGGAACGGTCGATCCAAGGTATCGGCGAGATGGTCGAGCGTGGTCTCGCCGCGAGCGGGTTCGGCGAGGTCGGCCTGCTGTCGCTATCCAGCGCGGACCACTCGGAGATCCGGGAGATCACCAAGGGGCTGGCCGACCAGTACGAGGGCACCGGAACCGGCCTAAGCCTGCCGTCGACCCGGGTGGACGCCTTCAACATCGACCTCGCCAACGAGATCTCCCGCAACGGTCGTCGCTCCGGGCTGACGTTCGCCCCCGAGGGCGGCTCCGAACGGATCCGCCGAGTGATCAACAAGATGGTGTCCGAGGAGGACCTCATCCGCACCGTCTGCACCGCGTTCGGCGCGGGCTGGCGGCAGGTGAAGCTGTACTTCATGTGCGGACTGCCCACCGAGACTGACGATGACGTGCTGGAGATCGCCCATATAGCCCACCGGGTGATCCGGGCCGGCCGGGAGGCCAGCAGCAGCAAGGACATCCGGTGCACGATCTCGATTGGCGCCTTTGTGCCCAAGCCGCACACCCCGTTTCAGTGGGCGGCCCAGGAGCATCCCGACGTCGTCGAC
>JAICSB010000228.1 GCA_025937115.1 Pseudonocardiaceae bacterium
ATGGAATGCCTAGTGAACAGAATCGTCGTTTGCCGCTGACTGTCGCGCAAACCGGCATGTGGTTCGCTCAACAGCTAGATCCGCAGAATCCGATCTACAAGTTTGGCGAGTATATCGATATCCAGGGCTCGGTTGACCTGGCTGTGCTCGATGTTGCGGTACGTCAGGCGGTGGCCGACACCGAAGCGTTACTGGTCCGTGTCGAAGTCGACGATGATGGCACCTTGTGGCAGGTGGTCGACCGGGAGCTGGATTGGCCGTTGCCGGTGCTGGATATTAGGGATGCAGTCGATCCGTGGGCGCAAGCTCAGGAATGGATGCGGGTCGAACTGAGTCAGCCGGTTGATCTTAGGCGTGCTCCAGTGTTCAACGTCACGGTGCTGCAGCTGGCCACCGATCGGTTCTTGCTTCATATCAGTGCACATCACCTGGCGCTGGACGGTGTCGGGTTGTCGTTGTTCTACCAGCGGACCGCCGAGGTCTACACGGCACTGGAGGCGGGGCTGGAATGCCCACCCAGCAGCCTGGGCTCACTCGATCTGCTGCTCGCCGACGAGGCCAGCTACCGGGCTTCCGCAGGGTTCACCCGCGATCGGGAGTACTGGACGCAGCAGTTAGCCGACCGGCCTGATGCGGTGAGCTTGGCGGACCGGCTGGCGGGGACATCGCACACGTTCCTGCGCCAGACCGGATACGTGCCCGCGCCGGTCGCTGATCGGTTACGGGCACTGGCGCGGCGGTCTCGAGCAAGTTTGCCAGCGCTGATGATGGCGGCGCTGGCGATCTATGTCCACCGCCTGACTAGTGCTGGCGACCTCATGCTGGGGCTGCCGGTGACCAAGCGTACCGGCGCCGTCGCCCGCACAGTGCCGGGAATGGTGGTCAGCCAACTGCCGCTGCGGCTCCAAGTTCATTCCAAGATGATTCTCGGCGAACTCGTGCGCCACGCTGCCGAGCGAGCGCGGGGTCTGTTGCGCCACCAACGTTACCCCTACGAATACCTAGCGCGGGACTTGAGCATTGTGGGCACCGGCGAACACCTATTTGGTCCGGTGATCAACATCATGGGTTACGACCCGCCGTTGCGATTCGGCCAGCACCCAGTGACGCTGCATAATCTGGCAAACGGGCCAATAGATGATCTAACAATCAACGTCTACGAGCGGTCCGGTGACGGCGCGTTACGCATCGACTTCAACGCCAATCCAGCGCTCTACCACTCCGAGCAGAACGCAGCGCATCACCGCCGCTTCATGAAACTGCTGAAGGACTTGGCTGGCACCGATCCCGACCAGCCGATCGGGCGGATCGATCTGCTCACCGCTGAGGAGCGTCATCAGCTGCTGGTGCAGTGGAACGACACCAGCGCCCCGGTCCCGCCGAGTTGCCTTGGCGAGTTGTTCGAGCAGCAAGCGACCCGCACCCCGGCCCACACCGCGGTCATCTTCGGCGACACCGAACTGTCCTACACCCAACTCAACACCGCGGCCAACCAACTCGCCCACCACCTCATCACCCGAGGAATCGGGCCAGAACAACTCGTCGCCCTAGCCCTGCCCCGCTCCCTCGACATGATCATCGCTGTGCTGGCGGTGCTCAAAGCCGGCGGCGCTTACCTGCCCATCGACCC
Source organism: Pseudonocardiaceae bacterium (assembly GCA_025937115.1). The sequence continues at coordinate 1,631 of JAICSB010000228.1, forward strand.
CGACTACCCACCCGCCCGGATCAGCTTCATGCTCACCGACGCCCACCCGGCATGCCTGATCACCACCACCGACATCCACCCCGCACTACCCGACACCCCCCCATCCCGCATCTGCTGCTCGATGACCCCTCCACCACCACACTGCTGACCAGCCACCCGCACACCGACCCCACCAACACCCACCGCACCACCCCGCTCCACCCAGCACACCCCGCCTATGTCATCTACACCTCCGGCTCCACCGGCACCCCCAAAGGTGTGGTGGTGTCGCACGCGAGTGTGGTCAATTTAGTGGGTTGGGCGGTGTCGAGTTTTAGTTATGTGGGGCTTTCTCGGGTGTTGGCTTCGACGTCGCTGAACTTTGATGTCTCGGTGTTTGAGATGTTGGGGCCGTTGGCCTGCGGCGGCAGCGTGACGGTAGTGCGGAATTTGTTGGCACTGGCTGAGAATCGTCATACGGGATGGGCTGGCAGTCTGATTAGCGCGGTGCCCTCGGTTTTGTCTCAGGTATTGACTCACGATCAGGTAAACGTCGAAGCTGATGTCGTGGTGTTGGCAGGGGAAAGCTTGGCCCGGCAGACCATGCGCGCTATCCAAGCGGTGGTTCCGGGCGCCCAGATAGCCAATATTTATGGCCCGACCGAGGCGACGGTGTATGCCACCGTCTGGTATGGCGGACCAACAGTATCTGCCATGTCGCCGATTGGTGGGCCGATTTCGAATATGCGGGTGTTTGTGTTGGATGGCGGTTTGGGGTTGGTGGCTCCGGGTGTGGTGGGGGAGTTGTATGTGGCGGGGTTGGGGTTGGCGCGGGGCTATCTGCACCGGCCGGGGTTGACGGCGGAGCGGTTTGTGGCGTGCCCGTTCGGTCCAAGCGGGGCGCGGATGTATCGGACGGGGGATTTGGTCCGGTGGAACACCAGCGGGGAGTTGGTGTTTGTGGGTCGGGTTGATGATCAGGTGAAGGTGCGGGGGTTCCGGATCGAGCTTGGTGAGGTTGAGGCGGTGTTGGGGGGCCATGGTGATGTGGCGCGGGTGGTGGTGGTCGCTCGGGAGGATCGGCCGGGGGTGAGGCGGTTGGTGGCCTATGTGGTCCCGGTCGCTGGTCGCGAGATTAACGTGGGTGGGTTGCGGGAGTTCGTGGTGGGGTATCTGCCGGAGTATATGGTGCCGGCGGTGTTTGTGGTGTTGGACTCTTTGCCGGTGACGCCGAATGGGAAGTTGGATCGGAAAGCGTTGCCCGCGCCGGAGATAGAGGTCACTGGCGGGCGGGGGCCGCGGACCCCGCAGGAGCAGGTCTTGTGTGAGTTGTTCACGGAATTGTTGGGTCTTCCCTCGGTGGGGGTGGACGACAACTTTTTTGAGTTGGGTGGGGACAGTATTGTTTCGATTCAGTTAGTGAGTCGGGCTCGGGCGGTTGGGGTGGTATTCACACCCCGGGATGTGTTTGAACGGAAAACGGTCGTCGGGCTGGCCGCTGTTGCTGAAGTGACTGAGCTTCCGTGTGGGGTGGGTGATGTCGGGGTAGGTGTGGTGGCATTGACCCCGATTGTGCAGTGGTTGGCGGAGCGGGGTGGGCCCATCGAGAGTTTTCACCAATTGATGGTGGTGTGTGTGCCGGCGGGGCTGGGTCTTGATCAGCTTGTTGGTGCGGTGCAGGTGGTGGTGGATCACCATGACGTGTTGCGGTCGCGGTTTATGCGGGGGGGTGGTGAGGACGCAGGCCAGCGGTGGAGTTGGGAGATCACCGCGCCCGGGACGGTGGCGGCGGATGTTCTGGTGCACCGGGTGGATGCGACTGGTGTTGGTGAGGATGGGCTGGCGGAGGTGATCCGGCACCAGGCTGTGGTGGGGGGGTCGCGGTTGGATCCCTGGGCCGGGGTGATGATGCAGTTGGTGTGGTGTGACACCGGAGCGGACCGGCCGGGCCGGTTGGTGATCGCGATTCATCATCTGGTGGTCGATGGGGTGTCCTGGCGGATCCTGCTGCCCGATCTCGCTGCTGCCGCCCGGGCGGTCATGGCGGGCCGGCATCCGGAGTTGCCGGTGGTGGGGACCTCGTTTCGGCGGTGGGCTCAACACCAACTTCAGTGGGCCAACGATCCTGCCCGGCTCGATGATGAGGCACCGGTCTGGCTATCCGGTGGTGATGTCGCGGATCCGTTGTTGACCGACCGCGGGTTGGATCCGGTGGCCGATGTGGTGGGCACCGCCGCGTCGTTGACGGTGACTGTGGCACCCGAGCAGACGCTGGCGTTGGTGAGTGGGGTGCCGGCGGTCTTCCACGGTGGGGTCCAGGATGTGCTGTTGACCGCCTTAGCGTTGGCGGTGGCCCAGTGGCGTGACCGGCACGGCCGGGAGGCGGGCACCGCGGTGCTGGTCGATGTGGAGGGCCACGGCCGGGAAGACATCGTGGCGGGGTTGGATCTGTCGTCCACGGTGGGCTGGTTCACCAGCGTGTTCCCCGTTCGTCTGGATCCTGGCTTGGGTGGGGAGCAAGCCCGCTGCGCTGAGCCGGCGGTGTTGGGCAGGGCTGTGAAACGGGTCAAAGAACAGCTGCGGGCGCTGCCCCATCATGGGGTGGGTTATGGGGCGCTGCGGTATCTCAATTCCCACATCGGCCCGCGACTGGCTGCCCTGCCCCGCCCGCAGATCGGGTTTAATTACCTGGGTCGCTTCCCCGCTCCCACTCCCCCGGGAGTAGGGCATAGCGCGGAGTGGGCGATCGCCCCGGAAACGGGGGTGCTGGGCGGTGGTGGGGACCCGGGGATGCCGTTGGCGCATGGTCTGGAACTCACCGTGATCACCACCGATACCCCAGCGGGTCCCCGGCTTCACGCCAGCTGGTCCTGGGCCAGCGGACTGTGGTCCCAACCCGACGTTGAGGAGCTGGCCCAGGCCTGGGTCAGCGTCTTAAACCTGCTGGTCACCTGCGCCGGTTCGGCGGGGGCTGGGGGGCATAGTCCCTCGGATTTCCCGCTGGTCGCGGCGGCCTTGAGCCAAGACGACATCGACGACCTCGACACCGCGATACCGGGGTTGGAAGAGGTGTGGCCACTGTCGCCGTTGCAGCAGGGTTTGTTGTTCCACGCCCGGTATGACCCGCAGACGGTGGATGTTTATCAGGTCCAGCTGGTCTGTGATCTCGTCGGCGCGGTGGACGCCGTCGCGCTCCACGCGGCGGGGCAGGCGTTGCTGGATCGTCATGCCAACCTACGGGCCGCGTTCACCGATACCCGCTGCGGTCCACCGGTGGCGATGATCGCGGGGAAGGTCACGTTGCCCTGGCGGGAGGTCGACCTTTCCGGGCTGGGTGCCGTGGAGCGGGAGACCGCGCTGGCCCGCTTACTGACCGACGACCACGGGCAGCGTTTCGATCCGGTTGATCCCCCGCTGCTGCGGATGACCCTGATCCGCCTGGACTCCCAACGCAGCCGCTTGGTGTTGACCCATCACCACCTGCTGCTCGACGGGTGGTCAGTGCCGGTGCTGCTGGGTGAGTTGTGGGTGTTGTATGCCCACGGCGCTGACCCCAGCGCCTTACTCCCAGTGATTCCCTACCGGGACTATCTGACCTGGCTGGCCGCCCAGGACCACGCGGCGGCCCAGGACGCCTGGCGCCACGCACTGGCCGGGCTCGACGGGCCCACCTACCTGGCCGCCCCCGACACCACCCGGACACCGACCGTCCCCGAGCGCCTCCAGGTCGAGGTCCCCGACGAACTGGCCACCGCCCTGCACGATCAGGCCCGCCGCCATGGTCTGACCCTGAACACGTATCGAGACCATGGTCGGGCTGTTCATCAACACCCTGCCAGTACGACTGCGGTGGTGGCCCACCGAGCCACTGAGCGCTGTGCTGGCCCGGCTCCAAGACGAGCAATCCACCCTGATCGCCCACCAGCATCTGAGCCTGACCGACATTCACCACCTGACCGGACTCACAGCACTGTTCGACACTCTAACGGTGTTCGAAAACTACCCCCTCAACCCCGATGCCCTGAACACCACGAACATCGGGATACACCTCGCCAGCATCACCGGCCGTGACGCCACCCACTACCCGCTGACCCTGATCGCACTACCCGGACCAGGCCCCCGCATACGACTACACCTGGACTACCGCACCGATCTGTTCGACCGGGCTGGTGTCGAGGCTCTCGCCGCCCGGCTGGTGCGCCTGCTACAGGCCGTGGTCACCGATCCCGACCAGCCGATCGGGCGGATCGATCTGCTCACCGCTGAGGAGCGTCATCAGCTGCTGGTGCAGTGGAACGACACCAGCGCCCCGGTCCCGCCG
>JAICSB010000296.1 GCA_025937115.1 Pseudonocardiaceae bacterium
GATCCGGGTCCCGACCACCAGCGCGCAGAATGCGTAGGCGAAGCCGTTGATGCTCAGCGCGAGGTAGGCCGAGCCTTCAGCGCTGTGGATCAATCCGGCCTGGCGCAGCGCCGGACCGAGCTTGGACAACGCGCTGAATACCCCGGAGGCGAGCAGGACAGCCACCCCGTAGGTCATGATCAACGAGAGTTGGTTCGCGGTCTCCACCTGCTCGGGGCGGCGCAACAGGTTGGGAATCGAGGCGTCCTTGGCCGGGATCCAGAACAGTGCGCAGAGCTCGATGAGGAAGGTCGCCGCGAACAGCCAGGCCAGCTGGCCGACCAGCGGGATGGACAGGAACAGACCGGCCCGCAGCACATCGCAGACCACCATCACGTGCCGCCGGTCCAGCTTGTCGGCCAACGCCCCGGCCAGTGGGCCGAGCAACATCGCGGGCAGCAGCTTGGTGGCGACCACCCCGCCGAGCGCGAAGCTCTGTGCCTGGTAGCCGGTGGTTAGCTGGGTGGCCAGGGCGGACAATGCCAGCAGGGACTGCCACTCCGCGACCGCGGTGATTGCTGTGACCCCCCACAGCCGGCGGAACGCCGGAATGGCCAGTACTCCGCGTATCCGTTGCGCGGTGGATCCCGCCAGGTCGTGCTCGGCTGGGGGATCCATGCTGCTCCAGGTGGTTCGCTGTGATGACGCCCTACCGTTATATCCGGATGGAGTCAAGCAGGTGAGCGATGCGTTGCGCGAGTTGAGGGCGTGCCGCCGGGGCCAAGGTGTACCAGCGGCTGCCGTCGACTCCCCGTTTCTGCTCGATGGTGTAGCCACCGCGCTCGGTCTCGTAATAGGTGATCACGAAGTCCGCGACGCGCCTGCTGCCATGGCGATCGCGCCAGGCCGCACCGAACTTTCCCCCACCGAGCTTGGGGCCCTGCAGCATGGTGCGGAAGCGTCGAACGTCGTCCGGCCGCGCTCCACCGTGCAGCAGGGCGCGCTCCAGCTCGGCGCCGGTGAGCCCGTGCTGGTGGTCGGCAAGGATTTCGGCGGGAACGGACACCGCTGTCCCGCTGCTCATCGCCCGGTCCGGGATGGCCTCGGCGACCGCGATCGGCAGCGCCGTGGCGCGGGTGGTCCGGATGCGCATCCCGAACGCACTGAGCTCGGCGACGGCAGCGTGCTCTCCGCGCGCGCCTCCCACGACGGTGCGCTTGTCGTCGGGCCAGTCGAGCTGGGCGGTGAGCTCCGCCGCTGGCCGGGCGATGAGATGCAGCGCATCCTCCAGTTCCGGGGCGAGTTGGCGGCTGCCGGCCAGCCCACGGGCCCGCAGCGCGTCCCAGGTCTGCTGCTGGGCAGCCGTGCTTTCCTCGGCTGTGCGCTGCTGCTCGACACGGTGTGGTTGGAGGTTCCAGTGCACCAGCCCGAGCTGAAGATGCTTCCACGCCAGCAGGTACTGCTCAGCGGTGAGCTCCAGCGCACCACCGCGCAACACCGACGTCATCGGTAGTTCTCCTCGGCCCCGATGACCGGTGGGGCGGTACGAGGTAGCTCCCCGACGATCGCGTTGGTGTCCGACTCGATGAGGTAACTCGCCCGCCGGTGCTCGCGGCTATCACCGTCGCGGCCGGAGCCACCGGCCGTCCCGAGCGGGGCGTCTCCCCAACCTCCGGCCCCCCGGGCAGCTCGCCCAGCACTTGCCTGCTCGGCACTTGCCTGCTCGGCGCTGCCGTAGGTGCTCAGGCGCGGTTCGCTGAGATGCGAGCCGCCAGTACTGAACGCGGTGGGGCGCGGCCCGAAGCTGCCGGCCCGCGGCACACCACCGCCGCCGGAATACCGTGATCCACCCCGCACTGGCTCAGCACCGTTGGACATAGCAAGCATCGGCGACGGCCCGAATGGCTCCGCCGCAGCCGCCCGGACCGCGCCCGATCCGGACATCGACGGCTCCGCTGGGCTGGGGTAGTCCCCGGCGAGCTGCGGGGTGGTGGCCGCCGCTGCCAGCTGCGACGCTGCCGCCGGATGCGTGGAGGCACCTGCGACCGGACCCGGGTGGACAGCGGCAAAATGCGCCAGCGCCGGATGCGCCCCGCCCACTGCTGCTGGCTGCGCGTTCCCACCGCCGGATCCGCTGCCGACTCCCACGCCCCCCGGGGTCGGATCCACCACCTCGGCCACCACTGTCGGGGCCGCAACGAAGGGTTCGCGGACCGCTAGGTTGCCGTTCGAGGTGCCCTGATAGCCGGCCATCAACTCCCGGGCGCGCTCCTGGTCCTGCTGCGCCGCCACGTGCGCGGCCTCGTCCTGAGTCTGGATCCCGGGCAACCATTCAATGGCGTGATCAGCCGTCCAGGTCGCCGGGTCCTGGCTGAACGACACCTCGGGAACCGCCCGCGGCTGCGGCATACTGTCCCGAGTGTGGGCAAAGGAGGCGGCCTGCTCGGATACCCGCGCTGCCACTCCGTTGGCGGCCGCGACGCTCTGATCAAGCCACGGCATCAGCGCCGACGTCGAATGGGTAGCCGCATCCGCCGCCACCCCCCGCTGCGCCGAGCCGATCCCCCGCACCGCCTGTTCCACCGCACCGCGGAACTGCTGCATCTGCGTCGCGACGCTCTCCCAACCCCGGCTGTTTTCCATCATTCCGGCATAACCGGGGCCACCGGTGATGTGCTGGTAGATCGTTTCATGTGAAACGGTGCTGTAGTCGATGCTCGTGCCCACAGGTATTCCCCTCCCTCAACCTTTCAGCGGCGGCAGATTAGCCAGGACATCCTCCGCGAGCGCCTTCGCCGGCGCACAGGGTTCCTCCAGCCCATCCCCGAGCGAGGTGAATCGGAGAGTCAGCGTCTGCCTCTCCGCGGCGGCAACCCGGAAGAAGCAGCTAGTGGCTGCCGCATCGTTCTTGACGCGGATCGCTGGATGGCCAGCGACCTCGGTAACCTCGAAGACCGGGAAGGTCGCCCGCTGAGCGTAGACGTTGTGCAGGACGTCATTGGTGGTGTCTACATAGATCGTGATCTCGCGGGTGTGGGCCTTGTTGTCCCACTCACACCCCGGGGTGTCCAGCGCCTTCTTGGGCTGGGCGGGTAGGTCCATCTGGTTGGAAGCGAGCTGCGCCGGGATAAGTAGCTGGCAGGGCGGCGTGCCAGCGAGGTTCTTGGGATCCCGCACCGGCGGAATCGGATCAGCCGATGCGCTGGCCGCGGGGGCCGGCGCTGTGCCCTGGTTGGTGGGCTGCGGCCCACCCGCGGAGCAGCCAGCCAGCGCTGCCACCAGCGCCAGCATCACCGGGACGCGGCGCATCACAGCTCTGTCCGGCTCAGGTGCGCGGCATTGACCTCATCGGTGTTCCGGTGGCTGGCCAGTGACCGCTCCAGTGCCTTCGCAGCCTTCTCCAGCTGGGTCGCGCCTGACTCCAGCGCCCACCGCAGCGAACCCGGCTCCTCGCTGGCCGCCCACTGCCCGATCTCTTTGGCCGCGTTGATGCTGACCGCGTCGAGACCCGGAGCAGGCACGTTGGCCAACATGCCGGCCTGGTCCATTAGGTCCCGCATTCCCTGGGCTACCTGGCGGAAGGCGGCGATCGCTTGCGGGGCCTGGTCCAGGTCTAGCTGGAAGTGCTGCCCGGGATCACCCAGAATCGAGGCCAGGTCCTGCACCGGCGCCGGCCCAGCGACCGGTGGATGGATCAGTCCATTGAGGTTCTCGGTCATCCCACCCGATGGCGGCGGAGCATCGAACCCACCGTGATCACCCAACGTGACGTTCCTCCTCACCCTGGCGCGCGACAGCGCCGCGCAGAGTCTGCCACAGCGCCCGACCTGCGCTGGCGTCCCACCAGCGGCATCGCGGCAGGCGCCTCGCGACCCATGATCACGAGTTGTGTGCCGGAGGCGACATCCCGTGTCGTCTACGTCACATAAACGGTGATCATCGCAGCCACCGCAGCGCCTCAGCCCGTTAGCGGTGGCAGGTTGCCGATGACGGTCTCGGCGAACGCCTTCGCGGGGACGCACGGATCCTCCCGACCCTGCCCAAGCCAGGTGTACCGGACGATCAGCGTCTGGGTGTCGGCCGCGGCGACCCGGAAGTAGCAGCTGGTGCTGTTCGCGTCGTCCTTGGTGCGGATCGCGGGCTGCCCCGCAACCTGGGTGACTTCGAGAATCGGGATCGAGTCGCGCTGGCTGTACACATTGCGCAGTACGTCATTGCCGATGTCGACGAACACCGCGAATTCGCGGGTGTGCGCCTTGTCGGTCCACTCGCAACCCTCGCTGCCAAGGGCGTCCTTGGGCTGGCCGGGCTGGTCGATCCGATTGGCGTCGAGCTGTGACGGGGTGACCAACAGGCACGGCGGGATGGCGGTCAGGTTCTTGGGATTGCGCACCGGTGGGATGGGATCGTCCGCGGCTTTGCTCCCCGACGGCGTGGAATCCGCCGATGACCCCGGCGCTGCGCCGGCGTCATCTGACGGCCCAGTACCCGTCGAGCAACTGGCCAGCACAACAGCTAGCGGCAGTACAACCAAGACGGCACGCATCACATCACTGCTTCCCCGAGCGCAGGTGGGTAACGCGCGGAGTCTGCCATGCGCCCTACCCGGGCCCACCGGCGACGGTCAGGGCAGCAGCCGGGCTATCGCTTCGACGATTCCACTGACGACGCCGTACGCCAGCACCACGAACAGGACGAACGAGATGGCGAAGAAAAGCCCCGCGCCCCCGTTGGAGTGGGTCTGTATCGGCAAGCTCGGGCGTGAACGATCGATTCGACGACGGAGGTCACCAAGCTGCACGGGCGTGCGGGACCCGGCTGCCAGCGGTGGACGGTAACGCGAACGCAGGCCGCCGGGTCGGCGC
>JAICSB010000333.1 GCA_025937115.1 Pseudonocardiaceae bacterium
ACCGCGGCTCGTCCGGCCCCATGACGTGCAGGTGCGCCAACCGTCGAGCACCACTGGGGAGCCAACCCGTCAGGCAGCAGCGCATCGAAGTCTGGCACGGCGGCCATCAAGTCGAGCACGGGTTTCGCCAGCAGGCCGGACACTGCGGTGGACCCGACATGTTCGACAGCCGTTACCAGCCACGGCGAGAGCAGCTCGTCGAGGTCAGCGGCAAGCGCCCGCCCGCGGGCCGGCCAACTCGGGTCAGGCTCCGCCAGTTCGACGCGCGCAGCAGCCCACGCGGGCCACGACACCGGTCACACCACCGCGCGGAGCCAGTCGAGCACCTACTCGGCGTGCCGGTTTGGCGGGAAGACCGGATACCAGACGCGCTCGATCCGCCCGTCCCGCACGATCGGGGTGAGCCGGCACAGGAGGGTCTGCCCGGCAACCTCGAAGGTGGGTAGCCGCAACGCGGTCGCGAGCTGCAGCCGGGCGTCGGACAGTAGCGGGAAGCTCAGCGACAGCCGCGCCGCGACCTCGGCCTGGTAGTCGGTGTGTTGGGTGGACACGCCAGCGACGGCGGCGCCCAGCTCGGCCAGCTCCGCGGCGTGATCCCGGAAGTTACAGGCCTGCGGTGTGCAGCCCCGCGCTCCCGGAATCTGGTCCCAGTCCGCACGCGGCGGCTCAGCGCCCGACTCACCAGTGCGGGAGTAGGCGTAGAGGACCACCCTGCTGGCACCGGCCGCCGGCCGATCCACCCGCCACGTGCCACCCGCCGTCGATGGCAGTTCTAGCGCGGGGACGGCCGCACCGCGTTCTGCATCCAGAACGCTCTCATAGCGCCCTCGTTTACCGCGTTCTGCATCCAGAACGCTCTGAGCAGGTCGACCGAACGTGAGGTGATCGCGGTCGACTGCCCGGCTTCGGTGCGAGTCCCGACGGTTCGGCGCCCGGCTCGCCAATGCGGGAGTCGGTGTAGAGCACGAGGCGGCGAAGATCGTCGAAACTGAGAGATGGTCGTGCAGATTTGCACCGCTAGAGCTCACTTTCGGCGATCAAGCTTCTCCTGACGCCACCAAAGGCAGCACCCTGCTTTGACGTCTCTTGAGACATCCGCTTTAGGCTTCAGCATGTATCCTAGGGAGAGGATATCGCATATAAGAAGGGAGGACTCCATGTCTAAGACACTCATCGATCTGGATGACGCCCTGCTGGCCCAGGCCGCAGCGCTGCTCGGTACCGAGACCAAGAAGGACACCGTCAACCGCGCTGTGTCCGAGTACGTCAAGTTCAGGCTCCGGGTGAGGCTCGGCGAGCGATTGGCCTCGGGTGCGCTGCCGGATCTGGCCGATCCGGAGGTCATGGCACGGGCATGGCGGTAGCTGACTACCTCGTCGACAAGAGCGCCTGGGCCCGGCTCGCCAAACCCGCGGTCGCCCAGGTCGTGCTTCCGCTGCTGACCGCGGGTCGGCTCGCGGTGTGCGGCATGACCGAACTCGAGGTCTTGTACAGCGTTCGCAGCGCCGAGGAACATCGTCAGGTTCGTCTGGAACTGCGCGGCCTAGAACGGTTACCCACTCCGGATGAGGTCTGGGATCGGGCCGTCGAGGTGCACGCCGAGCTCGCCGAGCGTGGGCGGCACAGAGCGGTAGCGATTCCGGACCTGATCATCGCCGCGGTCGCTGAGCGGCACGCCATTCCAGTCCTGCATTATGACCGCGACTTCGAGGTGATCGCGGAGGTCACTGGCCAGCCCGTCGAGTGGGTAGTGCCGCCCGGGACGGCCGACTGAGCTGTGTTGACCCGGCCACGTTTGTGCGCGGCCACTGGACGCCACGCCGATCATGTTCGATGCTCTGCGGGTGACTTCATCGCAGGACAAGCAAGGCACCCGGGTCGGCGTCCCCCGGGAATCGCGAGACGGAGAGCGCCGGGTTGCACTAGTGCCCAAAATGGTCGAGAAGCTGACCGGGCGGGGCTTGCAGGTCGTCGTCGAATCGGGCGCAGGGGTAGGCGCGCTGATGCCCGATGAGCTGTTCATCGAGGTCGGCGCCACCATCGGCGACCCGTGGGACGTCGACGTCGTGGTCAAGGTCGCGCCACCGACCGACGAGGAGATCGGCCGGCTGCGTCGCGGGTCGGTGCTGATCGGGTTTTTGGCACCGCGGTCCGACCCGGAGATCGCCGGCAAGCTCCGCAACGCGGGCGTGACCGGTTTCGCCATGGAATCCATCCCGCGGATCTCCCGCGCGCAGTCGATGGACGCGCTGTCCTCGCAGGCCAACGTGGCCGGCTACAAGGCGGTGCTACTGGCCGCAGAGCTATCCACCCGGTTCTTCCCGATGCTCACCACCGCCGCGGGCACCGTCAAGCCGGCGACCGCGCTGATCCTCGGCGTCGGGGTGGCCGGGCTGCAGGCACTGGCCACCGCTAAACGCCTGGGGGCCAGGACCACCGGCTACGACGTGCGACCTGAGGTGGCCGACCAGGTGCGCTCGCTGGGCGCCAAGTGGCTCGACCTGGGCATCGAGGCAGCCGGTGAGGGCGGCTACGCCCGGGAGCTCACCGACGACGAGCGGGCCGAGCAGAAACAACGGCTGACCGAGGCGACCAGTGGTTTCGACGTCGTGATCACCACCGCGCTGGTACCTGGACGCAAGGCCCCTATCCTGGTCACCGCGGAGGCGGTGAAGGGGATGCGACCGGGCAGCGTGATCGTGGACCTGGCCGGGGAGACCGGCGGCAACTGCGAGCTCACCGTGCCAGGTGAAGTCGTGGTCCGCGAGGATGTGACGATCGCGTCACCGTTGAACCTGCCGGCGACGATGCCCGAGCATGCCAGCGAGCTGTACGCCCGTAATGTGCAGTCACTGCTGGAGCTGATGCTGGACAAGGAGGGCCGGCTGACCCCGGACTCCGATGACGAGGTGCTGGTCCGCTCCTGCATCACGCGGGAGCCGGAAGGGGACAACCACTGATGCTGCTCGCCAACCTGGCGATTCTCGTGCTGGCCGGTTTCGTCGGCTTCGCCGTGATCTCCAAGGTGCCCAACACGCTGCACACGCCGCTGATGTCCGGCACGAACGCCATCCACGGCATCGTGCTGCTCGGCGGCATCGTGGTGCTCGGCGTGGGCCACGACCTGACAATCTTCGACAAGCTGCTGCTGGTGGTGGCGATCGCGTTCGGCACCATCAACGTGGTCGGTGGGTTCCTGGTCACCGACCGGATGCTGGGCATGTTCAAGGGCAAGCAACCCGCGAAGGCCCCGAAGGGTGCGCAGCAGCGATGACGACTGTGGTCGTGGCCCTGTACATCGTCGCCTTCGCACTGTTCATCTACGGCTTGATGGGCCTGACCGGCCCGCGCACCGCGGTGCGCGGCAACCTCATCGCGGCGGTCGGGATGGGCATCGCGGTGCTGGCGACCCTGCTCATCCCCGGCGTGAGCAACTGGGCACTGATCGTCCTGGGCGTGGCGCTCGGCACCGCGCTCGGGGTGCCGGCGGCCAAGCAGGTGAAGATGACCGCGATGCCGCAGATGGTGGCGCTGTTCAACGGCGTCGGCGGCGGCGCGGTCGCGCTGATCGCCTGGGTGGAGTTCAACAGCACCGCCGGGTTCACTGGTGAGCCCACCTACGTGATGGTCGCTTCGCTGTTCGGCGCGATCGTCGGTTCGGTGTCGTTCTGGGGCTCGCTGGTGGCCTTCGGCAAGCTGCAGGCACTTCTTCCCGGTCGACCGATCAGCCTGGGCAAACTACAGCAGCTGGTCAACGCGTTGGTCCTGCTGGCGGCACTGGCCTGCGCGGTCGCCATCGGCTTGGGCGGCGGCGCCGAGTTGCTGATCATCGGGACACTCGTGTTCGCCGCGGCGTTGGGGCTGCTGGTGGTGCTGCCGATCGGTGGCGCCGACATGCCGGTGGTGATCTCCCTGCTTAATGCGCTGACCGGGCTGTCAGCCGCGGCGGCCGGGCTGGCGCTGAACAACACCGCGATGATCGTCGCCGGCATGATCGTCGGCGCCTCCGGTTCGATCCTCACCAACCTGATGGCCAAGGCGATGAACCGGTCCATCCCGGCGATCGTCGCCGGCGGCTTCGGGGGTGGCGGTGGTGCCGCGCCGGGCCGCGACGTCGGAGACAGGACCGTTCGGGAGACCAACGCGGCCGACGCGGCAGTCCAGATGGCCTACGCCAACCAGGTCGTCGTGGTGCCCGGGTACGGCATGGCGGTGGCCCAAGCGCAGCACACCGTGCGCGACATGGCCAAGCTGCTGGAGGACAAGGGCGTCGAGGTCAAGTACGCCATCCACCCGGTGGCCGGGCGGATGCCCGGGCATATGAACGTGCTGCTCGCCGAGGCCGACGTGCCCTACGAGCAGCTCAAAGAGATGGATGAGATCAACGGCGAGTTCAACCGCACCGACGTCGCCCTGGTGATCGGCGCCAACGACGTCACCAACCCGGCCGCCCG
>JAICSB010000485.1 GCA_025937115.1 Pseudonocardiaceae bacterium
CGGCCCACTCAGTCAGACCCTGGCCTGCGTGGCCCAGTTCCACGGCGAAGTCGGGACCCGGGACGAAGTCGGAATTCGGATTGTCAATCATTGATCACAACTTTCTCCTATGGCATGCGCCATCGACTGCGTAAGCACATTACGTGCCTCGACGCGACCGGTTAAGGAATTCGCGCCGGGGCAGATTTGCTCGCAGTGCGACGCGCTGGCGCCGCCGTTGCAACAACTGATGACGCTTCACTCCGAGGAAGGCGGCGCAGCCGAAGAGTCCGACCCAGACCAGTACGATCAATGCGATGTTGAGCAGCAACGTATCTCGCCTCCACGGCCGTGGCCGCAACGTGTGCGGTCATCTCCAGACCTGCGCGCCGCGGACTGTACCGGCCCGCCCGGTCAGCCCCGCAGCGGTACCGTGATCAGTGGAGACGAGGAGGAGTTTTGCCCTACCCAGAAGACCTACTGCTCGACGATGAGCGGGTGGTGGTCCACAAGCATCCGCACTGGAAGATGCTGGTGTTGCCGGTGCTGGCGTTCCTGCTCATCGTGGGGCTGGGCTGCTACGTCGCAGCGCTGATCGCTGGGCGTTCCTGGCAGCTCTACGGGTGGATCGGGCTGGCGGTTGTCGGTGGTATCGCTGTGCTGTGGTTGACCGTGGTGCCGTTGCTGCGCTGGCGCACCACACATTTCGTGCTCACCACCAGGCGAGTGCTGGTCCGTGAGGGGGTGCTGTCCCGCAGCGGTATCGACATCGCGACCAACCGGATCAACACTGTGCAGTCCCGGTCTTCGGTGATCGATCGGATACTGGGTTGTGGAACGCTGATCATCGAGTCCGCTTCGGACGAGCCGCTGGAGTTCGACGACATCCCGCAGGTCGAGCGGGTTCGCTCGCTGCTGTACTACGAGGTGAACCCCGGACCTGCCGCGTCATGACCGCCAGGGACGTCGGCTTACCTGACCGGCACCCGGCGGTCGGGCTGCCCGAGCGGGTGACGATCTGGGAAGTCGGGGCGCGCGACGGTCTGCAGAACGAGCCAGCAGTGGTTCCCGTCGAGGTCAAGTCCGAGTTCCTGGACCGGCTGGCCGGCGCGGGGTTGCGGGTCATCGAGGCGACCAGCTTCGCGCACCCCCGGTGGGCACCGCAGCTGGCCGACGCCACCGAGCTGCTCGAGCGGCTCACGCCCCGCGACGGTGTGCGCTACCCCGTCCTGGTGCCCAACGAGCGCGGCCTGGATCGGGCGCTGGCGGCAGGCGTCACCGACATCGCGATCTTCGCCTCGGCCACCGACAGCTTCGCGCGACGCAACCTCAACCGTGACCTTGACGCGCAGTTCGCGATGTTCTCGCCGGTGCTGCGCCGGGCGGTGGCGCAGGGCCTCGGAGTGCGCGGTTACCTCTCGATGTGCTTCGGCGATCCGTGGGAGGGCGCCGTGGCCGTCGACCAGGTCGTCGGAGTCGGGTGCAGGCTGCTCGACCTGGGTTGCGACCAGCTCTCCCTGGGCGACACCATCGGGGTGGCCACCCCAGGGCACGTCATCGCGTTGCTCGACGGCTTCGCCCGCGCCGGCGTCCGGACCGATGTTCTCGCGGTGCACTTCCACGACACCTACGGCCAGGCGCTGTCCAACACCCTGGCCGCCCTGCGCGCCGGGGTGAGCTGCGTGGACTCCGCAGCCGGGGGGTTGGGTGGCTGCCCCTACGCCGAGTCTGCCACCGGCAACCTCGCTACGGAGGACCTGGTGTGGATGCTCGACGGCCTGGGTATCGAGCACGGGGTCGACCTCGAGGCCCTGGTGCGGACCAGCCTCTGGATGGCCGACCAACTCGGCAGGCCCTCGCCGTCCCGGGTGGTCACCGCCATTGGCGGCTCTTGAAGGACTACCAACCCCCCACAGCACCGCTCATAACGACGGCCAACCCCTGCTGGCGTGCGGGCGGGGGTTGGCCATCGTTAGAGATTCCGGGACCGGGGTTGGTGGTACTTGAAGGGCTACCCGGTCACGAAACCTCGTTGAGCTTGCCTGTTGCCACATCGAATACGAACCCGCGGATCTGGTCCTGATGCGGCACGAACGGGCTCAGCTTGATCCGGGCAATCGACTGCCGGACGTCCTCATCGAGGTCCGCGAAGGCCTCGGCACCCCATGCCGGCTTGACCCCGGTCTCATCCTGGATGGACCTTTTGAAGGCGTCGTCGGTGAAGGTGAGCATTCCGCAATCGGTGTGGTGGATGAGGATGATCTCCTGCGTGCCGAGCAGTCGCTGGCTGATCGCCAGCGAACGGATCTCGCTGTCAGTGATCACACCTCCTGCATTCCGGATGACGTGGGCCTCGCCCTCGTTGAGGCCCAGCATCCGGTAGACGTCCAGGCGGGCGTCCATGCAGGCCACGACGGCGACGTGCTTGCCGGGCGGCATGGGCAGCGGCCCGGAGAAGGTCTCGGTGTAGCGGGCATTGTTGGCGAGCAGGTCATCGGTTACGGACACGGATTTCTCCTGATGTGCGGGGATGAAGTGGACACCGGGATCGGCCGCGCGGGGCGGGGAGGCCATGCGCCGACGCGCGGCCTACCTACAGAACTGGTCGAAAGCGTGCATGCGTCGACCCGGCCAGAACTGCTCGAGCACAGCACGCCGCATGCACATATCCTTACCTGCCGATAGCTCGGCGGACAAGAGGCGGTAAGGTCGACACCTCGCCGCGAGCGAGACTATCGGCTCAAGCCAGAGCACGGCAACGGGATGCCCGCGCGGCGGCGACGTCGGCGACAGCGATGCCCTTACGATCAATCGATGGGGTTTGGGGGCTACATCGGTTTTGGCACGCCAGCGCATCGCGCTCATAGCGCTCGTAGCGTTGCTGGGCCCACAGGCTAGCGGCACCGCCCAGGCCCCAGACGAGTCTGCTCGGGATGCCGCTACCACGCTGTCTCTCGCGCCCTCCGAAGGAGATTCCGGCTCGACGGTTAGGGCCAGCGGCACGGGCTACTGCGGATCAGTCGCGCTGCGGTGGGATGACGACCTACCGCTCACCTCGGGCTATTCGGACGAACGCGGCAACATCTTGATCACCTTTACCGTACCCGGCCACGCAGCACTCGGGCCGCACACGGTAACCAGCATCAGCGACTGTGGCGGGACGACGGTGAGCTTTGAGGTCGTCAACCTCACGTCGACACCAACGTCCCCGCCGCA
>JAICSB010000040.1 GCA_025937115.1 Pseudonocardiaceae bacterium
CGGGCTCGGGCATCCCCTCCAACACCGGTTCCGTAGTCGTCGGGGACACGGACACAACCTATCCCAACCTGGCCATAACCTCAGCTAGTTCCGGGAACAATTCGATTACGAAAAGGCCACCTCAACGAGGGTGTTCCTCAGCTGCTTCCGGAGGTCTGAGCCTCGGGCCGCGCGACCACGGCCCGGTTCGATCCGGCCCGGGTCCAGCCGACGGACGCGGTTATGTGAACTCACGATGTGATGTAGAACACTCCGCCGGATTGTTTGGGGCTCAGGCGCGTCGCCGACCCTTTGGTGTCAATGTTTCTCCACCGCGCGTGCGGCATTCGCGGAATGCGACGCCCTGCTCGGAGGCTTCAGGCCTGGGTGATCACGCAGAGGGCCGCATGCTGGGTTATGTCACCTCTGGATACCGGAGAAAGGGGTTGTCATGATTCGCTCGCGGCGCGACCGCGACCCCATCGTGATCACGGATGCTGCTCCGTCAATCAAGGAGGAGCTGAGGTACCGCCAGCGTCGTTACGCCATCTTGATGGCGGTACACATCGCCGGTTTCGCGCTGGCCGGGGCACTCTACTTCCTCGTCGGGTGGCGGCTGGGTCTGGCGCTGTTGATCGCGACGGGACTGCTGCCCTGGATTGCCGTGGTCGCGGCCAACGACAGATCACCGGCTCGGGCCGAACACTTCGCGCGCAACGATTCTGATGCCCGAGTACTGGAGGGCGACGAGCACGTCACGATCGACAGCGTGAGCTGTAGTTCGCGCGAGTGGGACCTCTCCTCGGCTCCGGGTGATCGCTGAGGGCAGCGCACCTCGTCGCCGGACCACGGCGTTTAGACCGGTCGCCAAGCGGATACGCAACTGGCAGCGATCCCATGACAAACGCGGGGTCGCGCACCGAGGCTTACATTAGGAGGCGTCATGTATATGGATGTCAGTTGGGCGATGTTGTTCTTGCTATGGCTCGTGATCGCCATATTTATTATCTGGGCGATAGCATCGGCGATCGGAGCTCGCCGCTAGAAACATGAAACTATGCCACTTCCCGCCAGAACGGATTCCCGCAAAGCGAGCCGCCCCGCCCGCCATCGCCGCAGCCTCCGGCCTGGCGGATGTGACTTTCATGGCGGATGTGACTGTCCTGGCGGGGCGGGCCACCCGCGCTGAGAGCCTGTTGGCGCCGCGCCCTGCGTCAGGTAAGTATCCACTGCCGAGTCGATACACCTGCCGTCCCGACCGTAGCCGGTGTGCCCGTCGCCGTTATAGGTCAGCAACACCGCGGGACCCAACTGCTGGGCCACATATCCTGAGCAGAAGGATACGGCGTTGCAGGATCGTGGATCGTGCCCACCACCAGGATCGGCGGCGATCCCGCGTAATGGACCCGGTGCGGCTTACTCTGCGCCGGGACCGGCCAGTACGCGCACATCAAATCAGCCCACGCGAAGGAGGCACCGATGAGCGGGGAAGCGTGTTCGTCGGCCGGCAGCTCGGCCTGGACATCACCCAATCGTCAAGCGTGCGGCTGGTGCCCGTGGGTAGTGGGTGAACCTGGGTCGTGGTGAGGAAATCCGCTAATTTGTGTCCCGCAATGGTCGCATCCGTGCCCAGCGGGCACTCAGGATGGGTGACGCAGTCGGCGATGAACCGGGTCAGCTCGGTTTGGAAGCCTTGCGCCTGCCCGAGATCGAGCTGCTTGGTGGTCAGGTTCGGCGCTTCCGGGCCGTCCAGCACCGCGCGTGCGATGCGGGTCGGGAACAGCTCGGCGTAGACCGCGCTGAGATAAGTGCCGTAGAAGGCGCCGAGGTAATACATCTTCTGGTCACCGAGCGCGGAGGACGTCCATGTCGCGCGCAGCGTTTCGGGGTGCCAACGTAAGGCAACAGCATTGCCGGGTGGGTTTGGCAGCCGACAGCGAAGGTCTTGTCCCCGGTGCGGGCCGAGAACGTCCCTGACCAATGCCGTCAACTCGAGACTACCGACGTTTTCAGGCGCGCAAGCGTCAGTCGCTGTCGAGTTTATGGCCGTCGCGGACGTTACGATGCTCAGTCGGCGGGCGCTCAGTCGGCGGCGGCGCCGGTGGGGGCGATCTCGGCGGTCGGGCTCTGCGGCACGGGTCGGCCGACCAGCTGGTACACGGCCGCACCGTCGATCGTCTCCTGTTCCCTGAGCAGCTCGGCCAACCGGTCTAGCTCGTCGCGATGGGTGCGCAGCAGTTCGGTGGCCCGCTGTTCGGCTTCGCGGACCAGCCGGGCGACTTCGCGGTCGACGAGGCGCTGGGTCTCGTCGGAATACGGGTGCTGGTCGGGCAGTCCGGCGCCCAGGTAGTCGCCGCTGCCCGTGCTGTAGCCCACTGGCCCGAGCGCGGGCGAGAGCCCGAACTCGGTGACCATGCGACTGGCCATCTGGGTGGCCCCCGCCAGGTCGTTGGCGGCACCCGAGGACGCCTCGCCGATCGCGACGATCTCGGCCGATCGACCACCCAACCGGACGGCCAGCGTGTCGTGGAGGTAGCCCTCGCCGTAGAGGTGCCGCTCATCGAGGGGAAGCTGCTCGGTCACGCCCAGCGCCATGCCCGCCGGCAGGATCGAGACCTTCGCCACCGGGTCGGCGTGCGGCGACAGGGCGGCCACCAGGGCGTGGCCGGCCTCGTGGAAGGACACCACCCGCTGCTCTTGGGGCATCAGTGCGTTGGTGCTGTTGCGCTGGCCCAGCAGGATCCGGTCCCGGGCGTCGTCGAAGTCCGCGGCGCTCAACACCTCCCGGCCGTTACGCACGGCGATGATCGCAGCCTCGTTGGCCAGATTCGCCAGGTCGGCGCCGCTGAAGCCTGGGGTTCCTCTGGCCACCACGGACAGCTCGACATCGGATCGCAACCGTTTGTCCCGGCAGTGCACCCGCAAGATGGCGCACCGCTCGGCCTGGTTGGGCAACGGCACTGTGATGTGCCGGTCGAAGCGACCCGGGCGCAGCAGAGCCGGATCGAGTATCTCGGGACGGTTGGTGGCCGCCAGCACGACGATGCCCTTGCCGGGTTCGAAGCCGTCCATCTCCGCCAGCAGCTGGTTGAGGGTCTGCTCGCGCTCATCATTGGATACCACGGCGACACCCGAGGTGCGCCGCGCCCCGATAGCGTCGATCTCGTCGATGAAGACGATCGCGGATCCGCGGCTGCGGGCCTGTTCGAAGGTGTCCCGCACGCGCGACGCGCCGACACCCACGAACATCTCTACGAACGACGAACCGCTGGCCGCGAGGAACGGCACCCCCGCCTCGCCGGCCACCGCCCGGGCCAGCAGCGTCTTGCCCGTCCCCGGCGGTCCCGCCAGCAGGACACCCCGGGGGCCGATCGCGCCCGCTCTCCGGTAGCGGCGAGGATCGCGAAGGTAGTCCACCACCTCGTTGATCTCCGCTTTGGTCGCCTCGTAGCCCGCCACGTCAGCGAAGGTGGTCTTGGGCATGTCTTCGGTGACGGCCTTGACCCTGGACTTCCCCACGCCACCCAGGCCCCCCAGAAACCCACCCCCGGCACCCTGCCTGCGGGCCGCCCGACCGATGACAAAGAACAGCGCGATGAAGAAGAGGAAAGGCAGGAAGCTCAGCGCAGCGGGCACCCATGATCGCGAGGCCGGAACGGCGTTCACCGCAACATGATGCTGCGCGAGCAGCGGCAGCAGGGTGGTATCGGGCACTGCGGTGGGCACCGCGGAATCGAAGGCTTGTTTACTGCTGAGAGTGCCGTGCAGACCGCCGTTGGAATCGATGTCCACGGTGGCGACCTTGCCCTGATTGACATCGGTCACGAACTGGCTGTACGACAGGTGAGCGATATTGCTCTCCGGCCCGGTGCGCCATGAGAAGAAGGCCAGCAGCGCCACCGTGAGAAGGATCCCGATCGGCACGAGCCAGTTCCGCCAGCCCGGAGGCTGCGGCGGTGGCGGGGTCGGGCGGGGCGGCTCGCTTTGCGGGGGACCTGTCCTTACCGGGGGCGACATACGTTCTTCCCCTCCACAGCGCCTCAACCACCGCCGTATCGCTACCAGTCGCGTATCCGGTGCGCGACCGGCCCAAACACCCTGGAGGAGTAATGCGGCCACCCTCCGTCGAGCTGGTTGTGGGGGTGCTGTAGCAGGTCACCGTCACACCGGTGCGGCCGACTACGTCCAGCACGCCGGACACTGGCATGCCGTCTGGCACCGGCTCGGCCGCGGGCTTCGATGTGTTGCCCGTACGGCCTTGGTTACGAGCGCACTGCCGCGCAATTTCCGCCGCCGCGCTGGATAGCGCGTGCGGGCCCGGGATCCGCACCCGGTACAGCGGATGACCATGCCCAGCGCACCAGCCTCCGATATCCGAATCGACGTCGGGGTCATAACCCCACTCCGCATCCGGTGACAAGGCATCCGGTACCAGCGTGTCGCTCCACCCTGATCGGTGCAGCGCGGTGCTATTGCTGGTGGTAGACGATTCCGGCACGGCAGGGGTGCGCGGGAGCCGACCTGGAGCATATGCCGGTCGCCCAGCCGGGTCGTCGGCCACGCGGACTCATGATGCAACAAGATCACCGGCGCACCGGGCGCCAGCGATGCCGTGAGGAAACGGGCGTATTCGCGGGGCAGCCGGCGCAGTTTGGCCCGCAGCTGGACCCTGTTGGTTAATGTGCGACATGGCTGTCGACCTCCGCGTTGTTGATCTTTTGTGGCGGCATGATCTTGACTGCGGTTGGCCTTTCCCCGTTCGCGGCCGCAGAGTGGATGTGTCATGTCGCTTCAGCCGCGTCGATTGCCGGAGGTACCTGCCGACACCGCCAGGGCCGCTGTGGCAGCGTTCCCCCGGGGCAGTTTGGCGATCCGGATCCGTGATGAGTTGGGCGAGGTGTGGTCCGACCAGCGGTTCCGGGGTCTTTTCGGGGTGCGCGGCAAGCCGGGGATCTCCCCGGCCCAGCTGATGATCGTGCTGGTGCTGGCGATGGCGGAGAACCTGACCGACCGTCAGGCGGCCGACATGGTGCGCCGCGCGATCGACTGGAAGTACGCGTTGGGCCTGCCGTTGGAGGATCCGGGGTTCGACTTCACGGTGCTCAGCGAGTTCCGTGCCCGGCTGGTCGCGGGGTCGATGGAGACCGAGGCGCTGGATGTCCTGCTGGTCGCGCTGGCGGGGTTGGGACTGGTGAAGTCGGGCGGGCGGCAGCGCACCGACTCCACCCACGTGCTGGGGCGTCTGCGCAGCCTCAACCGGCTGGAGCTGGCCGGGGAAAGCGTCCGGGCGGCGCTGGAGGCGCTCGCTGCCGTGGCTCCGGCCTGGCTGGCCACCGTGATCAGCGACTCGTGGGTGGGGGTGTACGGGAGCCGGATCGATGACCTGCACCTGCCCGAGAGCCAGACCAAGCGCACCGCGCTGGCCGTGGCCTATGGCAGCGACGGCTACCGGCTGCTGGGGGCGGTGTACGCCACGGGTGCGCCGCCATGGTTGCGGGAGCTGCCCGCGGTCGAGGCGCTGCGCAGGATCTGGGTTCAGCAGTACTACCGGGTCATCGATGGGCACCGGGAGAAGGTGATCCGGCGGGAGGCAACCGAACAGGGGCTCCCGCCGGGCAGACTGACGCTGGTCTCCCCCTACGACCTCGACGCCCGCTACAGCGAGAAGCGCGGCAAGGGCTGGACTGGATACAAGGCCCGCTTCACCGAGACCTGCGCCACGCCCGCCGATGACGACCCCGAGACCGGCCGGCCCGCGGCACCGAACCTGATCACTCATGTGGCCACCACAGCGGCGACCGTCACGGATGTGGCCATGACCGAGCCGATCCACGACAGCCTGCACAGCAAGGACCTGCTACCGGGCGAGCACATCGTCGATGCCGGCTACACCTCCGGCGACCTGCTGCTCGCCGCCCGGGCCCGGGGCATCACCCTGCTCGGCCCGCTGCTGGCCGACACCTCCCCGCAGGCCCGCGGCGGCGGCTACACCGCCGAGGCATTCACCATCGACTGGCAAGCCCGCCACGCCCGCTGCCCGCAAGGCGCCACCAGCACCAGCTGGAGCCCGTGCACCCAGCGCGGCACCGAGGCGATCGTGGTCAAGTTCGATGCTGCCACCTGCCAGACTTGTCCGGCCAAGAGCATGTGCACCAGCGCCACCCGATCGGGACGCCAACTGTCGCTGCGCCCCCGCCCTGTCCACGAGGCAGTCCAACAAGCTCGCGCCGAGCAGACCACCGACCAATGGCACAACGACTACAAGATCCGGGCCGGGGTGGAGGGCACCATGCGCCAGGCCACCCACGTCACCGGCATCCGCCGCGCCCGCTACCTGGGTCTGCCCAAGACCACCCTGGAACACAACCTCGCCGCGGCAGCCATCAACCTCATCCGCTACGACGCCTGGCTCACCGAAAGACCCCTCGACCGGACCCGAACCACGCACCTACAACGGCTCTTCGCCCGCGCCGCATGAACTCAAATTAACCAACAGGGTCCAGCTGGGGCGCCCAACACACCCGGACTTCATCCGTCCCGATCCTCCTCTCGTGGCTCTGGTGCAAAGACACCGGATCAGCTGTCGCCGCGAGGGCCGGATGTGGCGGCGAGCCGGTCAGCTTGACCACACCATTCGCCTCCCCTGATCTCGCGCTCGGCCACAGCAGGTCTTCCCGGCCGGCAGCCGGGTCAAGCATGCGATTCGGTACCCGGTTTGCGAGCGCGGCGACGTGGGCATTCGCGTGCTGTACAGCGTTGGACGAGAGGGAAACGATGCGGGTCGCAGGCGTGATCGGGTTGTTGACCGCGATGCTGGTGGCGTTGACCGGGTGCCTCGAGCGCAATGGACCCGTCGCACCGACCGGGGCACAGGTGCGGGTGCGCTACCCCAGTTCACTGATCAACCTGATGGAACACCAGATCGGCCCGGCGTTCCAGCAAGCCAGCGGGGACAGCTTCCGCGGCTCCGCGGGCCGGGCCGACTCGGAGGTCGCGCAGATCCAGCAGCACCCCCGCTACACTGACGTGTTCATCAGCTCCGACCTAGCGGCCAACAACAGCCTGCTCGGTGTGGGCAACGGCAACCGGCTGTCCTGGTACGTCAGCTTCGCCTCGGCACCACTGGTGCTCGGCTACAACCCGAACTCGACGTTCGCCGGCGCGCTGAAATCCACGCCGTGGTATCAGGTGATCACCGCACCCGGGTTCACCCTGGGCGGTGCCGATCCGCAACTCGACCCCGACGGCGGTCTTGCCCTGCAGGCGTTCACCGAGGCCGCCAAGATCTACCACGACCCAGGGATGCCCACCGCCGCGCGGCACAACCTCACCGTGCTCCCGGAGCCAGAACTGGTCAGCCAACTGAAGTCCGGCCATCTCGACGCCGGTTTCTTGCTCAGCACCGAGGCGACGGAGCAGAACATCCCCACTATCAGCCTCGACCAGGTGCACCTGGGAACCACCTACACCGTGACCGTGCTCAACCTGGCGCCGGACCCGGCGCCAGCCACAGCCTTCGTGCGCTACCTGGTCTCCCCAGCGAGTGCAGCCCTGCTGCGGCAGGACGGTCTGACCGTCCTGCCCCTGACACTCTACGGCTACCCGACCGCCGTGCCACCCGACCTCAGATCGTCGCTGCCCACGACGGCGGCCACTGGTCCTCCGGGCAATTCAGAGTTTGGCGGGCAGACGGCTCCGAGCGGTCATCGGTGACGGCGTCCCTACCTGGTGGAGCGGTCGCCATCACGCGGAGCGGTAACTGCCGGCGACCAGGAGAACCGCCGCCATTGCGGCAAAGGAGTTGGCCAACGGGCCGGCCACCCGGGGGTGCGGCCAATTCTGGCTGATCAGGATGGCGGCCAGTCAGCGGGCGTCGACGGCAAGCACCACGACCACTGCGGCCAACCAGGCCTGGGTGCTCGCGCAACGCCACGCGCACAGCGCGAGCAGCGGTAACCAGATCCAGTGGTGACTCCAGGAGATCGGAGTGATGAGCACGGCCAGCACCCCGCAGGCCGCGGCACCGGTGAGGTGCAGGCGCCGCCCGTGCAGCCCTACTCGTCACTGTCGGCTGGTTACCCTGCCTATGCGGCAGACGTCACGAACCTGACGTCACCGTCCCCCGGCTCGCGGGCTCCCCGATGGCAAGAGTGTTGCCGTGCGCAAAGAAGGTCGGCCAAGTCCGCAGCATGATCAGCTACCGGCTGTATCTGGGGCGGCACCACCGGGCCGCGCTGACCTTCTACTCGATCTGGCCCCACGGTTTCGACGACGTCGCGGCTGCGGTCGGGGCCATCTTCGCCGCGTACTGCTCGCTCGCCTTGATCACCCAGGTGCTCGGCGATGATGTCCACCCCCGTCGCGGCGCCGAGGTGCACCGGGAGATCGGCGTCGCGATCGGCATTCTCATGGCGACCGGAGAGCTCGCCGCTGACGAGGCGTTCGCGCGGCTGCAAAACGCAAGCCAGCGGCTGGACCGCGAGCTACGGGAAGTCGCCCGGCACGTCACCTCAACCGGGCAGCTACCCGACGAACCTGCGCAATAATTATCATTGCGCGATAGCGGCACCCCCTGCGAACAGAGGTGACTGTGGCGTCATCGCCATAGTGGACACCCCAGCCGCGATCCCACCGCCTCCTTGGCGTTTAGGATCTCCGCCGACCGGTTATCCGCCAGTGACAGCGGTTCACTCCAGCCGTATCCAGTAGGGGGCGGCGAGGCCTGCGGCGGATGTTCCTGCTGGTTTCGAATCGGCTCGAGCGGTGGCCGACGCGGTGCTCTACGAGGGGTATTTGTTGTACCCGTACCGCCGGTCGTCGGGCAGGAACCGGGTGCGCTGGCAGTTCGGCGTCCCGGCACCCCGCCCGTGGCTGGTGCCGACTAGGTCCGCCGGCGCCACCGACACGTGCGCTGGAGGTCGACGGCCAGCGCTACCTCACCTTCGACGAGGCGATGCCCCAGGAATTCGACGTCGTCGCGCAGCTCAGCGAGCTGCACCGGGTCCCCCGTGACCCATCGAAGCGCCCGGCGGTGAGGACGTCGAACTGGTGCGCGGCGGCCTGTTAGGTAGCCGCGCCGGCCGGGTGGTCCGCCGGCGCTAGCCGGTCTCGGCGACCGTCCGGCTGTCGATAGCGGCGGTGGATGCGCCGTTGCCGTTGCTGAGACTGCGTCTGATCACGGAGAACACCTCGGACTCGGTCGCGGCGGATGCCCCCCGGGCCGACGCGCCGCGAACGTCACTGGTCGCGACACATTCCCCGCTTGGCGTGCGCGGCGGATCGTTTCTGTCGCTGCTGAACCCGCCGGACTGGGCCGCGCTGGCGGCGAAGCGCTGCCGCAACGTGCACACATTACCGATCCTGGCCGGCGATCCGGACGGCCGAAACCCGAAGACCCTGACCGACGACGAGAAGCGCGAAGCGCGGGCCACCGATCCACGCGCCGCAGCGAGCATCGATCGGGTCGACACGATCCCGCAGGACGCGTTCGAACGCCCGCACGGCGTCATCCGGCCGCTGCGTCCGCGCGCGGGGTGAAAAGCAATACCGCGGGGTGAAAAGCAATACACGTACTCCAGAAGGGAGGATCGGATGGATGCTATCGAGGTGTTGTGCGATGACCACCGAATGGTCGAGCAGCTGTTCCGCGACTACCAAGCGGCGCGCATTGACACCCAGCGGCGCGGGGTGGTGGAAATCGTCGTGTCAAGAAGACCCTCCTCGCCCTCGGTGCTCGATCGCCACCCTGAGCTGCGCATCCTGGAGCCCGACATGCAGGCGCTGCTGGTCAACACCGCGCGTGATCAGCAGGAGCACTGGCTCGTTCCGATCGACGACTGCTTCCGGCTGTTTGCAGTGGTGCGCCGGGAATGGAAAGACCTTTCCGGTGGCAGCCGGGTATGGCTCGAGATCGAACAGTTTTTCGCGGAGCTCACCGAACAACGGTAAAGGAGGAGCGATGGGCATAATCCGGGTCGGGAAACCCGACGTGAAGCACGACCCACCAACGCACGTCAAGGGAATCCACGAAGGCAACAAAGGTCCGTATCACAAGCAGCCCGGCTACCACAAGGATGGGGCCGCCGACGCTCGCCGCTCGACCGGAATCCATCCAGGCCGGCACAACGCCATACTGAAGATCATGCCGAACCTTCCGCCTGGCTAATCGCCGTGGCGAACTGAGCAACGGACGAAGGGGGGTCAAGTATGGTCAAGCGGCTGCTGCTCGCGCTAAGCACAGCGGGCCTACTCGCGATCGTGGTGAAAGAGATACCCGCGATGAAGCGCGAAATCAAGATCTGGCGCATGGGCCATGCGCCGCAGGGACCCGCGTGGTTCCAGAGTCCCGGCGGTTCACAGCACTTTTGTTTGGACCCGCTGGCGGAGGGTACCGCCGGATAGCACGAACACCGTCGCGACCGGTCGCACATACCGGTCCTGATGGTGGGGATCACGGCAAGGAGCACGTCCTCCGCGGCTGATTCGGTGGGTGGTGAACACAGCGCCATGAGACTCGACATCGCTGCCCGCAAAGTCGGCAGGGGCCTGATCACCCGGGCCGAGGATGTAGTGGGCGGTCCGGCACGGGTACGGGTGGTCTTGGTGTTGGCCGCCGCGCTGGGCCTGCCGGGAGCGGACTTCGCGACATTGTCAGCCACCGCCGGCAATCTGGAGCAGGCTTTTCACGTCAACAACACCAGCATCGGTCTGCTGGTATCGGTCACCTCGCTGGCGGCTGCGGTGGGCACGATCCCTATCGGCGTGCTCACCGACCGGACCCGGCGCACCCGGCTGCTGGCGATCAGCATCCTGGGCTGGGCGGTGGCGATGCTCTTCGCCGGGGCCGCGACGTCCTTCCTCTGGCTGTTGCTGTCCCGGATCGCGCTGGGCGTGGTCACCGCCACCACCGGCCCGACGATCGCCTCGCTGACCGGGGACTTCTTCCCGGCCCGCAGCCGGGCCCGGATCCTGAGCTACATCCTCGGTGGGGAGTTGGTCGGTACCGGGATCGGGTTCGTGTTCTCCGGCGAGATCGCCGCCCTGGTGGGGTGGCGGTATGCGTTCTGGTGGCTGGTGATTCCCAGCGCGGCGCTGTTCTGGCTGGTGCGGCGGCTGCCCGAGCCGGCCCGCGACGGGCAGAGCCGGCTACAGCCGGGTCAGACCAACATCCCCGACGAACGCGAGGTCGACCACTGCGACTCCCGACCCAAGGACGTGGCGGGCGAGGCACCAGAGAGTTCCGCGGGGCAGGTAGCCTGCCGAGCGCACATCGAGCCACAGCGCGAGCTGGTGCTGACCGAGAACCCGAGGGACCGCTCACTGTGGTGGGCGGTGCGCTACGTGCTCCGGGTACGCACCAATGTCGTGATCATCATTACCTCAGCGCTGGGATACTTCTACTTCGCCGGCCTACGGTCATTCGCGATCATTTTCGTGACCGGCCACTACCACATCTCGCAGTCGGTGGCCAGCGTGCTGACGCTGGTGGTGGGAATCGGCGCGCTGGCGGGGGTCTACCTCGGTGGCCGCACCGCCGACCGGCTGCTGGGTCGCGGCTACCTCAACGCTCGGGTGCTCGTCCCTACGGTGGCCCTGCTCACAATTACCGTCTTTCTCGCCCCTGGTATCGCCACGACCTCACTGTTCCTGGCGCTCCCGCTGCTGACCGTCGGCGCCGCCCTGCTCGGCGCGGCCAACCCGCCGATGGACGCCGCGCGGCTCGACATCATCCATCCCGCGCTGTGGGGCCGCGCCGAGGGCGTCCGCACTTTGCTGCGAACCCTGGGCGAGGCCGCGGCACCGGCGTTATTCGGTTTGACCTCCGTAACCCTCTTCGGCGCTGGAGACCATGGTCTGGAGTACACCTTCCTGATCTTCCTCGTCACGCCGATCGCCGCCGGGCTGCTCGCCCTCACCGCGCTGCGCACCTATCCCCGCGACGTCGCCACCGCCGCTGAGTCACATCGCCGGCAAACCACCACCACGAACGGGTAACTGGATTAAACGGAGGCACTGCTGTGCCGCTGGGTGCCGGGTTCCTCTGTCGTCCAGCCCAGCGCCCATGCTTCGCTGGGCGGAATCTCTTGGGCGCTGTCGGCGAAGGCCAGCAGCGCGGGTACGAGGTCGCTGCGCAGCGGAGCCGGCATCTTGGCGAGGACGTTCGCGATGGCGGTGCGCCGGTGCTCGTTCATGCTGTCGACGAGTTGTTGACCGGACGGTGTGAGCTGCAGGACCAGGTTGCGGCGATCGGTCGGGTCATCGCTGCGATGCAGCAGGTCGGCGTTGACGAGTTTGTCGCACATGCGAGTGCCGTTGGAGGCATGCACGCCGAGCCCCCCTGCGACGGATGCGAGATTCTGCGGCCCACGGCTAGCGATCATCACCAGAACTCGAAGTTGCGGCAGTGTCACCCGGTCCTCGACGCTCGCCACCGACTGCGCGGCCACCGCGACAAGTGCCCGACACGCGACCAGCACGGCGTCGATCTGCTCGGCGGAGGGGTGAGCCGCGTCCTCTGCGGGGTGCGTCGGACTCATCTGCACAGTGTCCTCCCATCATTGCAATTACGCAAACATTGCGTCCTGATGGGCTTGCACGTTCCGGTAGCCGCTGCAGAACCGGCGCTACCCCGAAAGAGTTGCTCTAGCGCAACAAATATACACCCGCAATGATTGCGCGTAAGCTTGGGGCCAAGCGTCGTGGGGCTTGTACTGGTGGGAGATCGTCAAAGCCGGCCGATGACCGTGTGCTAGCCAGCCACGGGTTACTGGTCCTGGCCACCGACGCCGGAGTACATGAAACGGGGCTCAGGTATGCGATGTCAGATGCGATCTAGCCGTCCAGGCAGGCCCCCGATGACGGCGCGGCAGCCGTGACCGCGGCCGCGCCGGCGCTTGCGGCCGAGTCCGACGAGTACGCCTGCCTGGCTCCGCTGCACCGTCGCTACGCGCTGCTTGCTCCCGACGACCCGGAGCGGCAGTGCCTACGCGGCCAGCTGATCAGCGGATATCTCCCGGTGGCCGAGAACATCGCGCGCCGGTTCGCCGGCCGCGGCGAGCCGCTGAATGACTTGATCCAGGTCGCCACGGTAGGGCTGATCAATGCGGTGGACCGGTTCGAACCCGCTCGCGGTTCACATTTTCTGTCCTTCGCAGTGCCGACGATCACCGGAGAGGTGCGCCGGTATTTCCGTGACCACGGCTGGTCGATGCGGGTGCCGCGGCAGTTGAAAGACTTACACGTCGCCATCAGGGCCACCATGACGGAGCTGTCCCAGCAGCTTGGCCGCGCTCCCCGACCCAGCGAGCTCGCTGACCGGTTGGGGGTCCCGACCTCGAAGGTGGTCGAAGCGCTGCATGCCGGGCAAGCCTACCGAAGCTCGTCTTTGGATGAGCTGCTCAGCTCCGGTGACACCGCCGGGACTCCCGACTCGTTCATCGGCCGACCGGACGCCGATCTGAGCTCGATCGAGGACCGGGAGGCGCTGCGCCCGCTGCTGGCTGAGCTGGCGCCCCGGGAACGGACGATCCTCGCACTGCGGTTCTTCCATCAACTCACCCAGACCCAGATCGCCGAACAGGTCGGCGTCTCGCAGATGCACGTCTCCCGGCTACTCCGCCAG
>JAICSB010000581.1 GCA_025937115.1 Pseudonocardiaceae bacterium
CGCGAAGGACACGCACGAGCTGATCGTGGCGGGCGCCGCCAACGACTACCTGGCCGACGCGATGGCCCCTCTACAGGGTCTGTCCCGACGCTTCTGGTTCACCCAGTCGTGGATCACCACGCCCGAGATCACCGCAGGCTCAGACCTCCGCGAGTAGGCGTGCGGTGGTTGTTGAGACTCATGTCGGACGGATCTGGTAGGTCAGGGGGCGGCGGTCGCCGGGCAGTCGTGCCGGGGTGGTGTTGAGTTCCTCGATGAGTAGGTCCAGGGCGCCGGCGACGCGGGGGCTGTCGGGACGGTCGAGCCTCACGGTGATCGTCGTGTCGGTGTAGTCGACCTGCCCGCCGGCGTGGAGCAGGTTGCGGGTGATCGCCCGGTATTCATCGGGGTCGGTCAGGTAGGCGTTGAGGTGGTCGGCGAGCCATGCTTCGGCGTTGAACGCGAGCAGGCGGAGCACCATCTGCAGGCCGCGGCGTTCGATGCGTGGCCGGGCGCGTTTCGCGTTCGGGTCCAACTCGGTCGCCGCGATCTTGGCGGGGATCGGGTGCAGCGTCGCCTTCGCCTGGTCCAACGCGGTCTTGGCCTCGTCGATCCGTTCGTGGACTCGGGGCAGGGCGGCGTTCATCTGCGCC
This sequence comes from Pseudonocardiaceae bacterium, assembly GCA_025937115.1. The sequence goes on from JAICSB010000581.1 coordinate 633, forward strand.
GGGCTCTGGCCGCTGGCCAGCATCTGCGGTAGCGCCCGTTCGGCGGCGACCAGGTCGGCCTCGGCGGCCCGTAGGGCCTTGCGGGCCGCGGCGCGGGCGGGGTTGGCGACCGTGCGCGGGTCGGGGCCGATGTCCATCGCATAGTCGGCCAGGGAGTCGATGCCGTTGTGGGCGACCGCGTACTTGAACATGTTCTCGATCCGCCACCGGGCGCGCAGCCAGCACAACAGGCCCGCCCCGGTCGCGGTGGTGTCCGAGGTCAGCACTTGGAGCACCGGGGCGCCTGCCTCGAACAGGGTCAGCTGCCGGGCCTCGCCGTAACCCTTGATGTCCACGGTCTCATCGGCCAGCATCACGGTGATCCGCCTGCCGTCGCGCACCGTCCAGGACCGCCGCGGTTTCGCGGTGGCCTCGAGGAGGGGTGCGCGCCGGTAGGTGACCCAGTGGGCGCCAGCTTTGCGGCACGCGGTGAACGCGGCCGGGAACGCCCCGCCCCGGTCGAACCCGAGCATCACCGGCGCGTCGGGGCCGATCACCTCGCGTAGCTGGGCCAACACACCGGGCAGGGTGGAGGCCAGCGAGGACGGTTCGCCGGTGCCGAACACGACCGCACGGCCCCGGGCGTCGACCAGGTGGGTGTCGTCGATCCCGGGCTGGGCGTGGCGACGTTTGGTGTTCCACCCCTTGCCGAGTGGCCGGGCTCCGGCGTAGGCCTTGAAGTGGTCATCAACGAAGTAGACCCGATCACCGGCCGGGTCCGCGGCCACCATCTGCTTGGCGAACCCGCGCTGCAGCCCCAGCGGGTCGCCGCCGTCGGCCAGGGCAGACAACCGTGTCCGCAGCGTGGCCAGCTCCGGGCACAGCCGCAGCCCGGCCACCGGGCCGGCCTCGGTCCGGCGCAGATGCTTGGCGCCTTCCACGGTGTCGATACCCAACGCGAACCCCAGCGTCGCGGTCGTCAGCACCGACAGGTCGTCGTAACGCCGGCCCGGGGCGCCCTTCAGCGTGGAGAACAAGACCTCGGCCCCGACCCGGTGCAGGTAGGGATGCAGCAGCATCGCCCCGGCATACCGGGACCGGAAGGTCCCCGAGGCGACCCGCTCCGAACCCTTGGGCGCGACAACCGATGCGGACTCCACAGATGCGGCCTGGGCTGCCTCACCCCCGCCGACCGGCACCAGAGGGCCCTCAACCTCGACGTCTGCGTCCTTCGAACCGGCCTCGGCCTCGGGGTCGGCGGCCTCGGGCCCGTCACCGTCCTGGTCCTCGGCCGAGAACCGCAGCAGATCCTGCTCCTCCGCCTCCGCCACGGCCTCGGCCTCGGCGTCGGCTTCGGGCCCGCCGCCCGGCGAGCCGGGCCGGGCAACATCGACCAACGCCCGAGCCACCGTCGTGGCATGGACGCCCAGCCGCTTCCCGATCGCGGTGTCGGACTCACCGTCGGCACGCCATGACCGTGCCCGAGACAACGCACGCGCGCTCAACGCCGAGGGGCGACCGCGGCGACGCATCAACCCAGCCGACCCTTCCCGATCCCCCCGCCCGCGCAGCATCGAGACGTACTCCTCGGTGATCTCGAGCACTTCGGCCACCCGCCGCCCGGTGAAGCCCAACCCCGTCAACGTCACCGCCGCGAAGTTGCGAAGACCGGCGTCACCGACCGCGTAGGTCGACAACACCGTCGACCCCACATGGATCCACACCTGGCCGCCGGACTCGCTGCGCAGCAGATCCTCCGGGCACGGCATGCCCTCCAGTATCGCCTGAACCCCAGCACCGATCGTCACCCCGCAAGGCTATCCAGTTTGAACACATTTCGCAGGAACACGCCGACGCGAAACCGCAGGTCAACAAGCTACGAACCCACTACTCGCGGAGGTCTGAGCCTTACTCTAGTGCCGGCTAGCATCAGGGTCTCCGACATGCCTGCGGATGGAGTCAGCCGCCATCGGACCACGCGAGGACCGGCGTCTATCATGCTCCGCGTGCAACCTCCCAAGGCACCCTCGGGTTGGTATGACGAC
>JAICSB010000718.1 GCA_025937115.1 Pseudonocardiaceae bacterium
CCGCGATCGCCCGGTTGGACCGACCCTGCGCCATCAACGCCAGCACTTCCCGCTCGCGTGCTGACAGGTCGGCCAGAGGGTCGCGCGCCGCCGAGCGGTTGCTTGGCGGGAAGCAGGGATCATGACCGACACGATCGAGCCTGTGGAGCTCGACGAGGATGAAAAGCAGGAGATCGCGCAGCGTCTGGTCGACCAGGCCAAGGAACAAGGTGTCGATCTCGTCGGCCCCGGCGGGCTGCTGACCGGTCTGACCAAGACGGTGCTGGAGACCGCTCTGGACGAGGAGCTTGCCGAGCACTTGGGCTACGACAAGCACGACCCGGTCGGCCGCAACGGGCAGAACTCCCGCAACGGCGCCCGATCGAAGACGGTGCTGACCGACGTTGGGCCGGTCGAGCTGGACGTGCCCCGCGACCGCGATGGGACCTTCGAACCGCAGATCGTGAAGAAGCGTCAGCGTCGGCTCGACGGGGTCGACCAGATCGTGCTGTCGCTGACCGCGCGGGGGTTGACCACCGGCGAGGTCGCCGCGCACTTCGCCGACGTCTACGGCGCCAGCGTCAGCAAGGACACGATCTCGCGGATCACCGACAAGGTGACCGCAGAGATGACCGAATGGCAGACCCGTCCGCTCGACCGGGTCTACCCGGTGATCTTCATCGATGCCCTGGTGGTCAAGGTCCGCGAGGGGCAGGTCACCAACAAGCCGTTCTACATCGTCATCGGTGTCACCACCGCCGGGGAGCGCGACATCTTGGGGATCTGGGCCGGCGACGGTGGCGAGGGCGCCAAGTTCTGGCTGGGCGTGTTCACCGAGCTGAAGAACCGCGGAGTCGAGGACGTCCTGATCGCGGTCTGCGACGGCCTCAAGGGACTGCCCGACGCGATCACCACGACCTGGGAGTTCACCGCGGTTCAGACGTGCATCATCCACCTGATCCGCAACACCTTCCGCTACGCCGCCCGGCAGGACTGGGAGGCGATGGCGAAGGACCTCAAGCCGGTCTACACAGCTGTCCACGCCGAGCAGGCCGCCGCGCGGCTCGATGACTTCGCCGAGAGATGGGGCGCCAAGTACCCGGCCGCAGTGAAGCTGTGGCGCAACGCCTGGACCGAGTTCGTACCGTTCCTCGACTACGACGTGGAGATCCGCAAGATCATCTGCACCACCAACGCGATCGAGTCTCTCAACGCCCGCTACCGACGAGCGGTCCGCGCCCGGGGACACTTCCCCAACGACGCCGCCGCACTGAAATGCCTCTACCTGGTGACCAGATCACTCGACCCCACAGGACGAGGTCGGGCACGATGGGTCATCCGATGGAAGGCAGCGCTCAACGCCTTCGCCATCACCTTCGAGGGACGCATCAGCCCCTCGGACAACTAAGGACGCCAGTGGCCAGTTACACCGGAAATCGGACAGTCCCCTCACGCGGCTGGACGACGTCGGTCTAGCATGCTCGGACTCAGCCGCGCCGACCGCCTGGTGCTGGCGGAACCTCGGCCCGGAGGGTCGGAAGGAGCTGTGGCGGCAACTGACCGAGTGTGGTCGTCTGACTCCGCAATCGATACCCGCCCGCCAGGAAGATTCCGGCCTGCTGGTCGGAGCATCCGGAACACGTTGGGGAACTGACCGCTCTATGGCTGGCCTGGCACGCCGCCTACGAATCAACAGATGGCCCGCTCACAGGTCCGGCGGACTGGCACGACCGGCTGGCTCCCTGGGCTTCTTCATCGCGTGCAACACGGACCGTTTGCGATCGACTGCTCGAATAGTCACTCCGATCGCCCTCAATCTGCGTATGCCTGAGATGCGCCGGGCCTATCGGTACCCATCCAGCACCCCTCGTCGAGCCGGCCCAGAC
>JAICSB010000019.1 GCA_025937115.1 Pseudonocardiaceae bacterium
CCGGCGGACCCGCACCGGAGCGAGCTCGACGTTCTCCGCGATCGTCTTGTGGGCGAAGAGATTGAACTGCTGAAAGACCATGCCGACATCGGCCCGCAGCCGGGCCAGCGCCCGGCCTTCTTCGGGCAGCGGTGTTCCGTCGATCTCGATACGGCCCTCGTCGATCGGCTCCAGCCGGTTGATACTGCGGCACAGCGTCGACTTGCCGGACCCGGAGGGCCCCAGCACCACCACCACCTCGCCGCGCGCAACCTCAAGGTTGATGTCGCGTAGCACGTGCAGCGACCCGAAATGCTTGTGCACACCCGCCATCCGGATCATCGGCGGGTCGGCTGCCGCGGGAGCGCTCATCCGATCCTCCAAGTGGGTGGGGCGTCGAGGTCATCCATACCACGCGGTTGCCCGTGCGACGAGGGTGGCGCGATAGCGGGTTGGCCCCGGCCCTACCCTGGAAGGGTAAGGAAAGGTGATCTGCGGATGACGGCGAGTACCGAGCAGTGTCCACGCAGCTACCGCGTGCGCACTTACGGCTGCCAGATGAATGTGCACGACTCCGAACGGCTGGCCGGGCTGCTCGAGTCGGCCGGGTATATCCCCGCGGGGCATGACGCTACCCCCGATGTGATCGTCCTGAACACCTGCGCGGTACGCGAAAACGCCGATAACCGGCTCTACGGCAACCTGGGTCAGCTCCGCCCGATCAAGCGCGATCATCCAGGGATGCAGATCGCGGTCGGCGGCTGCCTGGCGCAGAAAGACCGCGGCGAGATCATCCGGCGCGCGCCCTGGGTGGACGTCGTGTTCGGTACCCACAACATCGGCTCGCTGCCGGTACTGCTGGAGCGGGCCCGGCACAACGACGCCGCTCAGATCGAGATCGCCGAGTCGCTGGAGGTGTTTCCCTCCGCGTTACCGGCCAAGCGGGACTCGGCGCACTCCGCGTGGGTGTCGATCTCGGTGGGGTGCAACAACACCTGCACGTTCTGCATCGTGCCCGCGCTGCGTGGCAAGGAAGTCGACCGGCGGCCCGGTGACGTCCTTGCGGAGGTCGAGGCGCTGGTGGCCGAGGGCGTGCTCGAGGTGACCCTGCTGGGGCAGAACGTCAACGCCTACGGGGTCGACTTCGGGGATCGGCGCGCATTCGGTGATCTGTTGCGGGCCTGCGGGACGATCAAGGGTCTGGAGCGGGTGCGCTTCACCTCGCCGCATCCGCGGGACTTCACCTCAGATGTCATCGAGGCGATGGCGGCCACCCCCAACGTCTGCCACCAGCTGCACATGCCGTTGCAGTCCGGCTCGGATGCGGTCCTGGCGGCGATGCGCCGCTCCTACCGCGCACAGCGTTATCTCAAGATCGTAGAGGAGGTGCGGGCCGCGATGCCCGATGCGGCGCTGTCCACCGACATCATCGTCGGTTTCCCCGGTGAGACCGAGGCCGACTTCCAGGCTACCTTGGACGTGGTCAGCGAAGCACGCTTCGCGCAGGCGTTCACCTTCCAGTACTCGCGGCGTCCGGGCACACCGGCCGCCGACATGGCCGGCCAGGTGCCCAAGGCGATCGTGCAGGACCGCTATGACCGGCTCGTCGCGCTCCAGGAAAGCATTTCCTGGGAACTCAACCGGAGACTGGTCGCCAGCGTGGTGGAGGTGTTGGTCTCCGAGGGTGAGGGCCGCAAAGACGCGGCCACCCGGCGAATGAGCGGGCGGGCCAGGGACGGCCGGCTGGTGCACTTCGAACCGGGTGACGGCGAGATACGGCCGGGCGACGTGGTGCTCGCGGAGATCACCTATGCGGCGCCGCACCATCTGGTCTCCGACCTCGCCTTGCGGGCGTACCGCCGGACCGCCGCCGGCGACGCATGGGCCGCCGGTCGGCGCCCGACCAGCCCGGGAGTGCTGCTCGGACTACCCTCGTTTACCTCCCCAACATGACCCTCTTTTTCCCGACATGGGGACTTATCGGGGTTTACAGGGGTTGGATAGGCCCGATAAGTCCCCATGTCGGGAGCTTTGTGAGGACGGCGATATGACCGACGATCCGGATGGCATCGCTGCGCTGCGGGCTGAAATCGACGCGGTAGAGCGCTCGGCATTGCATCGGGTCGACCCAGGCACCCGTGCGGCGGTGATTTCTGGGGCGATCATGATGTTGCTGCTGGCCGTCGCGTTGCCGTGGGTGGGCGACGCCAGCGGCTGGGACGTGCTCAGCGGCGCCGCCAACCCGGTCGACCGGGTGGGAATGTTGCCGCGGATGTTCGGCGGCGTAGCGCTGGGCATGGGTGTCGGCGTGTCCGTACTGGCGCTAGTCACCCGGCGCTGGGGTCTGGTCTGGGCCAGCGCACTGGGGTGTACCTACTGTGTGCTCGACGGGGTGTGGGCGATCTGGTCGCGGCAGACCGCGCACGGCGCCGGGCCCGGCATCGGACTGGTACTGGCGGTGCTGGCCGTGGCGGTGCTGGCGGTGCAATGGCTGCGGCTGGCCCTATCCCGTCAATAGCCCTATCCCGCCAAGAGCCCTATCCCGCCGGTAGCTGGTTGCCGTCACCTGCTGGTGACAGCACGCTCTGCGGCGGCCAGCCATTCCCGCCACTGATCAGCCTGAGCCTGTGCGGTACTAGCGCGGCGGTCATCGCCAGCGGCGCGGGCCTTGGCGGCCTGTGCCTCGTACTGCTCCACCCTTTCCCGGAACTGGGCCACCCGGGCCTCGGACTCGGGGTCGATCTGTTTCCACTGCGTGTCAGCCGCCGTGCGGACCCGTTCCTCGACGGCACGCAACCTGGCTTCGAGCTCTTTGACCCGCTCCCGCGGGATTTTGCCCACTGCCTCCCAGCGTTCCTGAATGCTCCGCAGCTGTGCTCGGGCCGCCTCGACGTCACCGGCGGGATCGATCCGTTCCGCGGCAGCGACCAGCTCTTGCTTCCGCGTCAGGTTGCGCTCCGATTCCGAATCGCGACTGGAGAAGGTCGCAGCGCGATGGCTGAAGAAGCGTTCCTGGGCGGCCCGGAATCGTTGCCATAAGGCATCGTCGGCTTCTTTGGGGGCGCGGCCTGCCGCCTTCCACTCCGCCATCATGGTTCGGAAGCGACTCGCGGTGGCGCCCCAGTCGGTGGACTCGGCCAGTGTCTCGGCCTCGACGACCAGCTGTTCCTTGCGGCTCTTGGCCCCGACGCGCTGCCGGTCGAGTTCAGCGAAATGCGCGCCGCGTCGCCTGGCGAATGCGTCCCGGGCCTTGGAGAAGCGGCGCCATAGCGCCTCGTCGGTTTTCCGGTCTACGCCTTTGATCGTCTTCCACTCATCCAGGATGGTCCGCAGCCGGTCGCCGCCGGTTTTCCACTGGGTGGACTCGGCGCCGATTTGCTCGGCCTCCTGCGCCAACTCCTCCTTCCGAGCGGTTGCTCGCGCTCTGGCCTGCTCTCGGGCCGTCTTCGCACCGGCGAGGCAGTCTTCGGCGTGTCGCTGCAGGTAGTCCAGCAAAGCGGTGAGCCCGACGAGGTCGCCCACGGCGGTCGGCTCGACGATGTCATCGCGCAAGGCGCGGACCCGGGCCAGCGCCTGCTTGGGGTCAGCCACTCGCGACGTCAACCGAGACTCGAGCAGCTCAGCTTCGGTGAGCAGGTCGTCGAAGCGGCGGGCGAAGTGAGCTAGCCCTTCTTCGGTCGTGCCGGCCTGCCACGAACCCACCGCTCGCTCGCCATCAGCTGTGTGGGTGTACACGGTCCCGTCGGCAGCGATTCGCCCCCAGCGCTGCGGGTCACGGCAGGCGCGTGACACGAAGGGGCGGGGACCGGGTTGACTACTGGTCTCCAGATGTTGCTCTGCCTGGCTGTCCTCGGTCATGCCGGCCTTCCTCGACCTCGTGCCCGCCGTGCGTTCTGCGGGCGCCGCGACTACACAGGTGTGTGCACCTCGACGGGCTCTGTCCGAAAAGCTCGGCCACGGCCGCATTGAAGCAGTTCGGGCGCGCGGACAGGGGAGCAGGTGCGAAGTGGCACTAACCTGCAGCGGTGATCGTACGCGTGGCGGTGGCGCCACATCCACCGATCCTGGTATGGACCGGATGAATCCGCGCGTCCTCGCGGTAGTTGGCCCGACCGGCACCGGCAAATCCGACCTTGCGGTGAAGCTGGCCCGCAGTCTCGGTGGCGAGGTGGTCAACGCCGACGCCATGCAGCTCTACCGTGGCATGGACATCGGTACCGCGAAGCTGCCACCATCGCGGCGCGCTGGGGTGTACCACCATCTGCTTGACGTCCTGGACGTCACCGAGACCGCATCGGTGGCGGTCTATCAACGTGAAGCCCGCCGCATCATCGAGGAGCTACTCGCTGCGGGTGCGGTTCCGGTGCTCGCCGGCGGTTCGGGACTGTACGTGCAGGCTGTGCTGGACGACTTCGAGTTCCCGGGTACCGACCCCGAACTGCGGGCGCAGCTTGAGGCCGAACTTGCACAGCAGGGGGCGCCGGAACTACATCACCGGCTGCACCGACTCGACCCGGTGGCGGCCGGCCGGATCCTGCCGAGCAACGGCCGCCGGGTGGTACGGGCACTGGAGGTCATCCGGCTCACCGGCCGTCCGTTCTCCGCTGCGCTGCCAACGCCCGGTCCGGCGCGTTACCGAGCCGCGATCATCGGGCTGGATACCGATCTCGCGGTCCTCGACGCGCGGGTCGACGCGCGGGTGGATCGGATGTTCACCGACGGGCTGGTCGAGGAAGTCCGCGGATTGCTTTCTCGCGGCCTACGGGACGGCCGGACGGCGTCGCGGGCCCTGGGCTACCGGCAGGTCATCGCCGCACTGGACGCGGGAGCTGATCCTGCCTGCGCCGCCGGCCCGACCGCCCAAGCGACCCGGCGCTTCGTCCGCCGCCAGCGCAGCTGGTTTCGGCGCGACGACCGGATCAGATGGCTGGACTGCCGCCACCCTGACTTGCTCGACGCCGCGCTGCGCTTGGCCGCGGGCGGATAGGCTCATAGTCGATGGAGCAGGGCATCGAGTTCCTCAAGGGGCACGGGACGGAGAACGACTTCGTCCTTGTACCCGACCCCACCGGCGCAGTGGACCTGACACCATCTCGGGTGCGCGCGCTGTGCGACCGGCGCGGCGGGCTGGGAGCCGACGGCGTGCTCCGGGTGGTGCCGGGTGCGCTGGTGAGCGACGCGCCGCCGGGCACCTCACCGGACGACTGGTTCATGGACTACCGCAATGCCGACGGTTCCGTCGCTGAGCTGTGTGGCAACGGGGCCCGAGTCTTCGCCCGCTACCTCACTGACGCTGGGTTTGTTTCCGATCGCGAGTTCCGGATCGGCAGCAGGTCCGGCCCGCGCACGGTGCGGTGCAACGAGGACGGCTCGGTGACGGTCGAGATGGGTCAGGTGCAGCGCAACGGCAAATCCACGGTGACCGTCGAGGGCGCGGCGTTCTCCGGGCTCGTGGTGGAGCTCGGCAATCCCCATCTGGCCTGCGTGACCGAGGTGGCGGTGGAACAGCTGGATCTCTCCGTGCCACCGGGGCACGATCCCGGAATCTTTCCGCACGGCGTCAACGTTGAGTTTATTAACGTGCTGGCTCCAGGGCAGCTGCGGATGCGGGTGCACGAACGGGGAGTGGGCGAGACCCGCTCCTGTGGCACCGGAACCGTGGCTGCGCTCTCCGCAGTGCTCGATGCGCAAGACCAGGACACCGGCGAGGCGCAGGTACAGGTGTCCGGCGGCCGGCTGCACGTCGCGATCACTCTGGACGGCAGCACGCTGACCGGGCCCGCGGTGCTCGTCGCGGGGGGTCGGCTAGCTCTCGACTGGTGGTCGGCGCACTGATCAGCTGGGTGCTCTGCCGAATTCGAGAGCATGATCCGCCCAGACGTGTCACGATGAGAGGCGTATGACAACCTCACCGAATTCTCCGTTCCGTGGTCCCGGCCCTACCTCGCGAGGAGAGCTGGATCTCGAAGAGCGCTCAGCGCTACGTCGCGTGCCCGGGCTATCCACCGAGCTCGCTGATGTCACCGAAGTCGAGTACCGGCAGCTTCGTCTGGAACGCGTGGTGCTCGTCGGGGTATGGACCGACGACTCCGCAGCCGAGGCCACCGCGTCGATGGCCGAACTGGCACGGCTTGCCGAAACGGCCGGGTCACAGGTGCTCGACGCTATGGTCCAGCGCCGCGAGCGGCCCGACCCGGCGACGTACATCGGTTCCGGCAAGGTGCTCGAGCTGCGCGAGATCGTCCTGCGCACGGCGGCGGACACCGTGATCTGCGATGGCGAACTGACCCCCGGCCAGCTGCGGCAGTTGGAGGCCAAGCTCAAGGTCAAGGTCGTCGACCGGACAGCTCTGATCCTGGATATCTTCGCCCAGCATGCCCGCTCACGGGAAGGCAAGGCACAGGTCGAGCTGGCGCAGCTGAGTTACTTCCTGCCGCGGCTTCGTGGTTGGGGCGAGTCGCTGTCCCGGCAAGCCGGCGGTGCGGGCGGCGGGGCCAGCGGTGGAGTGGGTACTCGCGGCCCGGGGGAGACGAAGCTGGAGACCGATCGGCGGCGCATCCACCGCCGGCTGGCAAAGCTGCGCCGCGAGATCGCCGCGATGCGGACGATCCGCGACACCAAGCGGGGTCGCAGACGCGCCAACGAGGTGCCCAACGTGGCCATCGTCGGCTACACCAACGCAGGCAAATCCAGCCTGCTCAACGTGATCACCGGCGCCGAGGTGCTAGTGCAGGACGCCCTGTTCGCGACTCTGGATCCCACCACCCGCCGGGCCAGCACACCACAAGGGCAGGAGTACACACTCACCGACACTGTCGGTTTTGTCCGCCACCTACCGCATCAGTTGGTGGAGGCGTTTCGCTCCACGCTGGAGGAGACAGCTGATGCGGATCTGCTGCTACATGTTGTCGACGGGGCCGACCCGATGCCTGAACTCCAGGTAGAGGCGGTGCGCGAGGTCCTCGCTGAGATTACCCAGAATCGCGAGGCGCCGATGCCGCCCGAGTTACTGGTAGTGAACAAGATCGACGACGCGGACCAGCTCGTGCTGTCTCGACTGCGCCACGTGCTGCCCAACGCAAGCTTCGTCTCCGCGCACACCGGGGCCGGCATCGCCGGGTTGGTCCAGCGGATCGCCGACGGGTTGCCGCAACCGCACGTTGAAGTCGACGCGTTGTTGCCGTGGACCGAAGGTGCGTTGGTCGCCCGAGTGCACGCCGAGGGCGAGATGCTGGACACCGACCACACCGAAAGCGGTACCCGGCTGCGCGCACGGGTACGCCCGGACCTCGCCGGCGCGCTGGCCGCGTATCTGGTCTAGCCAGACACCTCCAGGCTCACAGCCGTCGCAACACCGTCACCACCCGGCCGAGCACGGTCGCTTCGTCACCTGGAATAGGCTGGTAAGCGGGGTTGTGGGGGAGCAGCCAGACGTGCCCGTCACGGCGCTTGAACGTTTTCACGGTCGCCTCACCGTCGATCATGGCGGCAACGATGTCTCCGTTCTCGGCGCTGGGCTGTTGGCGGACGACCACCCAGTCTCCATCGGTGATCGCCGCTTCCACCATCGAGTCACCCGCGACCCGTAACAGAAACAGCGATCCCTCACCGACGAGTTCTTTCGGCAACGGGAAGACGTCTTCGACAGCCTGCTCGGCGAGCACCGGACCACCTGCGGCGATCCGGCCGACCACGGGGACGAAAACAGGTTTGGGGCGGTCTGGTTCCTCGCTGGGAGTTTCCGCTGCCTGAGGTGGACTGTCGACGGGTCGGACACCGACCGCTCGAGGCCGGTTCGGGTCCCGGCGCAAGTAGCCCTTGTGCTCCAGGGCGCGCAGCTGATGTGCAACCGACGATGTCGACGTGAGCCCGACTGCCTCGCCGATCTCGCGCACACTCGGCGGGTAGCCGAACCGCTGCACCCACTCTCGGATCACCTCGAGGACCCGACGCTGGCGCGGTGTGAGACTGTCCTTGCCAGTGCTGTCATCGAGGTCAGGGAAAGTATGGACCGGCGCGGTGCGGCTTGGGCTGTGCGTCTGCGCTGCGGAACCGGCTACCACCGGCTCGTCGCTCGGCTGTTGTCCCAACGCTCCTCCTCGGGTTTCGAAGTTGCGAGACCACCGCTGGACCCCACACGGTGCGTAACGATGCTGACGTTAACCGCCGCCGGGCCAAAGATCAAACGTTTGTTCGAACAACACGCCGCAGGGTCGCCGACTCTGTCGGGGTGCCGTGATAGACACCGCAGCAGTTCTATCGAACTCGCGTTCGATGGTACCCGCGATGAGGAGTCTCGATGACGGCACCAGCACGGTTGAGTGGTTCCCCCGCGGCACACAGTGTCACGGGCGTGCCCAGCGGCGCCAGGCCGGTCCGGCGGCTGCGCGCGCTCACGACACCTCCAGCGCCCGTCCCGCCGCTAGCTCCTACGGTAGGAAACCGCCAGGTGCGATGCGTGGCGCATCGGCAGGTGCTGGTCCCGACGCAACGCGGGATGGCGCCGACGCACCGATCTCGGTTGGCGAACGTAGTAGCTGCCGCAACCGTGACGGTGGCCATCGTGGGTGGCCTCGGTTGGATCGGCCAGGACGCAAGTGCTGGGGTTCCGGTGAAGACGGCGGTGACTCGCGTGGGCGGCGGCGAGACCCTCTGGGACGTGGCGCGGCGGGTGGCGCCACAGGCTGACCAGGGTGCGGTGGTGCACCGGATCCGGGAGCTGAATGGGATCGTGGGCTCCGCCATAGAGCCCGGACAGCCGTTGCAGGTGCCCGACGGACGCTGACGGGGATGCGCGAAGCGGGCCCACGCGTGGCGGTTCGACATTTGCGACCACCACAACATATGGTAGTTACACCGATGTTGTTCACGTACAGGTTGGGTTGTACGCATCGCCGTGACGCGGAAGGGGTGAGGAGGTATGCACTGTCCGTTCTGCCGGCACGGCGACTCGCGTGTCATCGACTCGCGCGAAGTAGAAGATGGCCAGGCGATTCGCCGGCGCCGCTCGTGCCCGGCATGCGGCCGACGGTTCACGACGGTGGAGGAGTTGGTGCTGGCCGTGGTGAAACGCTCAGGTGCCACCGAGCCGTTCAGCCGCGACAAGATCGTCCGTGGGGTACGCCGGGCCTGCCAGGGGCGCCCGGTGGATCAGGGTGCGCTACAGCAGTTGGCGCACCGGGTCGAAGAGGCGATCCGGTCCTTGGGCAGCGCCGAGGTGCCCAGCCAGGAGGTCGGGTTGGCCATCCTCGGCCCGCTGCGGGAGCTCGACGAGGTGGCCTACCTACGTTTCGCGAGCGTCTACCGATCGTTCTCGTCGATCGAGGACTTCGAGAAGGAGATCCGTAGCCTGCGTGACCTCCCACGCCACGACCGCACGACGAAGATTCCGACCGCTCCGGACGGGGAGAGACCCGACGCCGGGAGTATGCACACCGCGACCGAGAGGGATGAGGGATGACCGAGACCGTCGGGACTCAGGCTGGCAACGGGGCGGGAACCGCTGGAGCTTCGCCCGCCGCGCGGTCCAAGCGCGGGCTGCGGATAGAGCGGGTCTACACCACCGAGGCGCGCCATCCCTACGACGAGGTGACATGGCAGCGCCGGGATGTCGTGATGACGAACTGGCGGGACGGCACGGTCAACTTCGAACAGCGCGGTGTCGAGTTCCCCGACTCGTGGTCGGTTAACGCAGTCAACATCGTGACCAGCAAATACTTTCGCGGCGCAGTGGGTAGCGAGCAGCGCGAGTCGAGCTTGCGCCAGCTGATCGACCGGGTTGTGACGACCTACACCGCAGCCGGTGCCGAGCACGGATACTTCGCCACCGACACCGACAAGGAGATCTTCTCCCAGGAGCTGACCTGGATGCTGCTGCACCAGGTATTCAGTTTCAATTCTCCGGTCTGGTTCAACGTCGGGACCGCATCGCCGCAACAAGTATCTGCGTGCCAACCCTATGAGGCACTGGTGAGCACTCCCGCCGGGATGATCCCCATCGGCCGGCTCGTCGAGCAGGACGCGGTCGGCACCAAGGTCTACGACGCTTATGGCATCACGCAAATCGTGGCGACCAAGGCCAACGGGGTCAAGCACGTGCTGCGCATCCACACCAAGGCCGGGCACGCGTTGGACGTCACGGCAGACCATCTCGTCTGGCGCTCCAGCGGTGAAGGCACTGGGAAATTCGTATCGGCTGGTGAACTTCGCGTGGGTGACCAGTTGGAGTGGCACCGCCGCCCTGCGTTCGGGGAACAGGAGATCGATTCACGAGCGGTGGCCGAGGCGGCGCTTGCGGGCTGGCTGCAGGCGGACGGTTTCGTCGGGCAGTACACCGGCACCAACCGATCGCTGACGATCGAGGCGATGACCGTCACCGAAGCGGAGCTGGCATGGGTCACTCGATCTTTGAACATGGTATTCCCTGATGTGCACAGCCACGAGCGGCGCGTGACGACGCAGGACATTTCCTTAGACTGCCGGCGTACCCGCCTCTACGGTAAGGCGCTCGCCGAGTTCGTCGACGCCTGGGGACTTCGCGTGCGTCGTACGGAGATGCGAGTACCCGAGCAGCTATTCACTGCACCACTGCCAGTGGTGGCGGCATACCTTCGCAGCTTGTTCCAGGCCGAGGGCTATGTCTCCGCGCGAAAGCACTCGACGCTGGTGGCTTTCGACATGATCTGCGAAGGGCTGATCCGGGATGTGCAGGCATTGCTCGCGCGATTCGGCATCTTCGCACGGGTGAGCCGCAAAGCCGAGAAGCGTTCCGATAGGCACGATATGTGGTGTATCCGGATCCAGAATGCCGGAGACCGTCGTATATTCGCCGACGAGATCGGCTTCATTGACCCGGTGAAGGCGGCCAAACTGGAGGCATCGTTTGAGCTGCCGGGTCTGCCGGCTCGAGACGTCAAGCGTCTCGAGATCGCTCGAATTGAACCTCGCGGCCCGATGGAGGTCTATGATATCCAGACCGAATCCGGGGAGTACCTGTCAAACAGCCTTCGCGTACATAACTGTTTCATCCTCTCGGTCGACGACGAGATGGAATCAATCCTCAACTGGTATCGAGAAGAAGGGCTTATCTTCAAGGGCGGTTCTGGTGCTGGCCTGAATCTTTCCCGTATCCGCTCGTCTAAGGAACTGCTGTCCTCTGGCGGGACGGCATCCGGCCCGGTGAGCTTCATGCGCGGCGCGGACGCCTCGGCGGGTACCATCAAATCAGGAGGTGCGACCCGTCGCGCCGCCAAAATGGTGGTGCTCGACGTCGACCATCCAGACATCGCCGAATTCGTCCAGACCAAGGCATCTGAGGAACGCAAGATCAGGGTGCTCCGGGACGCCGGATTCGATATGGACCTCGGTGGCAAGGACATCACGTCGGTCCAATACCAGAACGCCAATAACTCGGTTCGAGTATCGGACGAGTTCATGCGCGCCGTGGAAGCCGGTGGCGAGTTCGCACTGCGCGCTCGGACAACCGGCGAGGTCATCGAGAAGGTGCAGGCCAGGGAGCTCTTCCGGCATATCACCACGGCTGCATGGGAATGTGCTGACCCTGGTCTGCAGTACGACGACACGATCAATGATTGGCACACCTGCCCGGAGTCCGGACGCATCACCGCATCCAATCCGTGCAGTGAGTACCTGCACCTGGACAACTCCAGTTGCAATCTCGCATCGATTAATCTGA
The DNA here is from genome assembly GCA_025937115.1 of Pseudonocardiaceae bacterium. The sequence goes on from JAICSB010000019.1 coordinate 11,675, forward strand.
TGAAGTTCCTCCGCGAGGACCTCACGTTCGACGCCGAATTGTTCGCGAAGACGGTAGAGCTAGTCATCACGGCGATGGACATCTCGATTTGCTTCGCGGACTTCCCGACGGCGGCCATCGGCGAAACCACCAGGTCATTCCGGCAGCTCGGCATCGGATACGCCAATCTCGGAGCGTTGTTGATGGCCACCGGTCACGCCTATGACTCGGGCGGTGGACGCGCGCTGGCCGCGGCGATCACCTCGCTGATGACCGCTGCTGCGTACAAGCGCTCAGCGGAACTCGCCGGGGTCGTCGGACCGTATGACGGATATGCTCGCAACGCCGAAGCGCACCAGCGGGTCATGCGCAAGCACGCGGCGGCTAACGACCTGGTGCGCACCTACGATCACAATGACCGTGCTGTGCACAAGGCCGCCACCAGGGCGTGGCAGGATGGCATCCGACTCGGCGAGAGCAATGGATGGCGCAACGCTCAGGCTAGTGTATTAGCACCGACTGGAACTATAGGTTTCATGATGGACTGCGATACGACTGGTATCGAGCCGGACTTCTCATTGGTGAAATTCAAGAAGCTGGTCGGTGGCGGATCCATGCAGATCGTCAACCAGACGGTACCCAAAGCACTCGCAGCGTTGGGCTATCAGCCGGAACAGAGCGAGGCGATCATCGAGTACATCTCCGAGCATGGCCATGTGATCGATGCCCCTGGGCTGCGTCCCGAACATTACGAGGTCTTCGATTGCGCGATGGGGGAGCGGGCCATTCCCCCGATGGGCCACGTGCGGATGATGGCCGCGACCCAACCGTTCATTTCCGGGGCAATCAGCAAGACTGTCAACATGCCCGAGACGGCTACCGTCGCCGATGTCGAAGAGATCTACCTGCAATCGTGGAAAATGGGAATCAAAGCGCTGGCAATTTACCGGGATAACTGCAAGGTGGGTCAACCGCTGTCCACCGGCAAGACCGCGGCCACAGGGGTGGACAAGGTGCTCGCCGCAGTGAGGCCGGTGCGCAAGCGGCTACCTAAAAAACGGCCAAGTGAGACTGTTTCTTTCACCGTTGGTGGCGCTGAGGGCTACTTGACCGCGGGGTCTTACCCGGACGGCGGCCTTGGCGAAATCTTTGTAAAAATGTCCAAGCAGGGTTCCACGCTAGCTGGTGTGATGGATGCCTTCTCGATCGCAATCTCGATTGCGTTGCAATACGGCGTACCGCTGGAGACCTACGTCTCGAAATTCGTGAACATGCGTTTCGAGCCGGCAGGGATGACCGATGATCCGGACGTTCGGATGGCGTCGAGCGTGGTGGACTATCTGTTTCGTCGGGTTGCACTGGATCAGCTGCCCAAGGACAAGAGGGATCAACTGGGCATCCTGACCGCCGAAGAGCGCACGGCGCAGGTGGCCATGGACTACGGCGTCGACGAAAGTAGCGGGACCGACGTCGAGTCCCTACGCAGCTCGGTGGACTCGAGCCACCCCGCTGTGTTGGCAGCGGGCCGTCCGGCCCCGATATACGTTGGCAGCTCCACCGAGCTGCTCGAGCTGCAACTGGGGAAGGCCGCTGACGCGCCGCTGTGCCTGACCTGCGGGACCAAGATGCGTCCTGCCGGATCCTGCTACGTCTGCGAGGGCTGTGGCTCGACCAGCGGCTGCAGCTGAAAATGAGCCGAGTTGCGTTTGATGCAACATTGGGCAGGGTCTGATCATTCGGATCGTGACGTGCCGAGGGAGAGTCGGCGAGAGTCAGTCGGCTCTCCTCGGCTGAGGTCTACAAGGGCCATGTATGTCGCGTGGTCAGAGAGGGAGGGGAGGTGAGAGGAAGTGGCCAAGAACACTGGTAAGGGCTACCGCGAGGGTGCCGTCAGGGATCGTTCGCAGGTCCAGACGCCGAATGGCGATTGGACCAAGCGCAACACCGAGACCGGGCAGTTCATGCAGGGTAGCGACAAGCCGTTTAAGGGTGTTCGCAAGGAACGCTGACCTACGGTGAGTGATGGTCCGGGGACGGGGGTGTTGTTGCCACCCCCGTCCCCGGACTTGCACTGTAGGGGTGGGCTCTCTGGCATGCAGCATCGTCAGTGGAAAGGCCGCGTTGACCTCGGAAGTTGCTGGCCAGCGACACCCGTTCGAGTCACGCAGCTTGCCGTAACTTAACGATGTTGTGTTTGATGCAACGCTGTGAGTCGTGTTGTTGATCTTCCGGGAGCGGCGCATCTGGTGCTGGCCAGCGGCGTGGTGCACCTTGATCCGGCGTCGGCAGTGTTCGAGGCGATGCTGGAGGGCTGGGCGACCCAGCAGCGTGCCCGGTTCCTCAAGGGGGTCAGCACGATCAAGCCGCGGCTGGACCTGATCCGCAGGTTCTCTCGGTTCAGCAACCAGTACCCGTGGCAGTGGGAACCGGCCGAGGTCGAGGCGTTCATCGTGTCGCTGTCGGTCGCGCCGTCGACGGCGCGCAACTACCAGAACGCGATCCGGATGTTCTGCGAGTTCGTCACCGACGCCCGCTACGGCTGGCCGGCGAAGTGCCTGGAGTTGTTCGGCTGCGCGCCGCAGCAGATCCTGCACGAGTGGAACACGATCAGCCATGTCGCCGAGTACGAGGGCGACCCCGCGCGGCGGCCGCTGATCTACGACGAGGTGCAGGCGCTGTTCGACGCGGCCGACGGCCGGGTGGAAGAAATCCAGTCCCGGCACCGCAAGGGCGCGCTGACCGCGATGCGGGACTCGGCGATGCTGAAGACCGTGTACGCGTTCGGGCTTCGCCGCCAGGAGACGGTCGGCCTGGACGTGGCCGATTGGCGGCGCAACCCGAAAGTGCCGGCCTACGGCCGCTTCGGTGGGGTGTTCGTGCGCTGGGGCAAATCCTCCAACGGCAGCGCGCCTAAGCGGCGCACCGTGTTCACCGTCGCCGAGTTCGACTGGATCGTGCCGGTGCTGGAGCACTACCTCGCCGAGGTCCGGCCACTGCTCGCACCGGCCCAGCATCCGGCGATGTGGGTCACCGAACGGTGCGGGCGCATCTCGCGGCGTCGGCTCAACCGCACCTTCGGGCTCGTGCGGGATTTGGCCGGTCTGCCGGCCGAGCTCGACTTGCATGCGCTGCGGCACAGTTTTGTGACCCACCTCGTGGAGTTCGATTATCCGCAGAAGTTCGTGCAAGACCAATGTGGACATTCGTGGGGCAGCACGACGGCGATCTACACAGGTGTGTCGGATGAGTACCGCAATCGGTTGGTGCAGCGGGCGTTGACCGACCGTCACGCGGATTTGTGGGAGGACCAGCCGTGATCAAGAAGATGGGTTTCCAGTGGCACCTGCGGCTGCGGATGGCCGAGAAGGGCTACTTCCAAACCTCGGACCTGGTGCCGCTGCTGGCGGAGCGGGGCATCACGTTGTCGCGGGAGCAGGTGTTCCGCCTGGTCACCCAGCCGCCACAGCGGCTGTCGATGGACAGCCTCGCCGCACTGTGCGACATCCTCGACTGTCGGCCGAACGACCTGATCGAGATCCAGGTCGTCAACGAGAAGGTTCGCAAGACCGCCGGCGAGACCACGAGGCCGGCGCCAAAGGCGCGGCGGACCGTGATCCGGCGGCCGAAAGGCCTGTGACGATGACGCGGGCGGCAGCGCGGGACGAATATCGTCAGCATGCCCGGCAGACGGTGGTGGCCGCTGTGATCACGGTGGCGCCGGAGCTGTCCGACGACGACATCACAACGGTGTTGCAGGCCGCAGGTGTCGCCTCGGGAAGGCCGCTCGGAGAACTGGCCAAGCACCTCGCCGACTATCCCGACGCGTTGACCGCTGGCGATCCACGATGCCCGCCGTCGCTGATCCGCTTGACCCATGCTCTGCACGACGGTGGGCATACCGGGGTGGTTCGCCCGCCCTGCGCCCGCTGCGGAAAGATTACGATCCGTCTGAACGCCGCAGGTGCTGCAGGACGCATGTGCAGCGCCTGCGCCGCACAGCACAACAAGAAGACCTGCGCACGCTGCGGCCGGACAGCCCGGATCGCGGCCCGGCGCGCTGATGGCGGCATCTGCTTTGCTTGCTACAACACCGATCCGGATGTTGTCGAGCCGTGTGGCCAGTGCGGCCGAGTCGCTCGTCCGACAACCAGGCTGCCGGACGGCAGCCCGCTGTGCGCCGCCTGCTGGTCGCCTCCCACTCACACTTGTATCGGCTGCGGCCAGGTCAAACGCGCGTGGCTGACCACGGCTGAAGGACCCGTCTGCCAGGAGTGTTATCCGCGCTACCGACCCCGCCGGAAATGTGGGCGATGCGGGCAGATCCGTCACATCAAGAAGCGATCGACCGCAAACAATCCCGATCTCTGCGACACCTGCCATCGCGGCCCCGAGGGCGTCTGCTCAGCTTGCGGCCGGACACGCCCGCGCCGACGCGGACCGGACGGCACATGGCTGTGTCAGTCCTGCGCGCCGAAACCCCGCGACACCTGTTGCCGCTGCGACCGGATCCGGGTCGTCCAGGCCCGATGGCCCATCGGGCCGGTCTGCCACACCTGCTACCTGACGATCCTCAACAGCCCCGCCGGATGCGCCCGCTGCCGGGAATCCCGGCCGTTGATAGGACTCGACACCGACGGCACCCCAGTCTGCGGCCCCTGCGCGGGCATCGACGCCGACTACACCTGCACCCGCTGCGGCCACAGCGGCAACCCCTACGGGGCAGGGCTTTGCGCACACTGCGTCCTTCACGACCGGCTCCACAACCTTCTGGCCGGACCCGATGGCACGGTCTCGCCCCAACTCCAACCGGTCCGCCACGCACTCGCCGCGGCGCAACATCCGCGCAGCCTCATCTATTGGCTGGCGAGCAGCCCCAATGCCGCGCTGCTCGCGCAGCTGGCCGCCGGCGGTGAACCGATCAGCCACGAGCGGCTCGACGAGCTCCCACCCGGCCGCCACGAGTACTACGTCCGCCAGCTGCTGGTGACGACCGGAGTCTTGCCCGAACGGCACGACGACCTGGAGCGCTTGCCCGCATGGCTGGACACGGTTCTGGCCGGCGCGCACGCCGAACACGTTCGACTGATCCGGCCTTTCGCCCACTGGTTCTTGCTGCGCCGCGCCCGTCGACGCGCAGCCGTCCGCCGCCAACCAGCAATTGCCAGCGACTACCTCCGCACCCAGATCAGGATCGGCCTGAAACTGTTGGCCTGGCTCGACGAACGCAACCTCGCCCTCGCCGACCTCGACCAGCCCAGCTTGGACGCCTGGCTGGCTCAGGGGAACACCAACAGCTACAACGTCCGCAACTTCTTGCTCTGGGCCGCCTCCCGCGGCCTCGCACCCGAGCTCACCGTCCCCCTGCGACCCCGGCAACAACCCGAGCAGGTCCTCGATGAGCCCGAGCGATGGGACCTCCTCCGGTGCTGCCTGAACGACGACACCATCCCGTTGGACACCCGCGCCGCCGCAGCCCTCGTTCTGCTGTTCGGCATACCGATATCCCGCATCCGCCATCTCACCATCGACCGGCTCGACATCAGCGAAGCCGGTAGCTTCCTGCGCACCGGCCGGCATCCACTCCTGCTGCCACCCAAACTCGCCAACCTGCTCCAACAGCTCGCCGATACGCCCCGCACAGCGGCTCGACTATCCAAAAAGGACAAATATGACCGATGGTTGTTCCCCGGCCTCACGCCCGGCCGGCCGACCAGCGCGCCCGGCTTCACGCTTAAGCTGCGCGCCCTGGGCCTCAACGCCCGAACCGCCCGCAACGCCGCGCTCGTCTCCCTCGCCAGCGATCTCCCAGTCCCGATCCTCGCCGACGTCCTCGGCCTGCACACCACCACCGCCGAACGGTGGGCACACCTCGCCAAGAGCGACTGGACTGACTACATCGCCGAACGAGTCACCGACACCCACACCCAGGAGCAATAGGGCAACCCAGGAATAAGTACCCTCCGCCAGTAGCGCGCTGCGCCAGATCCGGTGCAGCGAGTCGACCCTTCCAGGCGCCACCGTGACCGGTCGCGTGGCGGCGCGCTGAGTCCACTGTCATGGCGGCATACAGGGTGGC
>JAICSB010000769.1 GCA_025937115.1 Pseudonocardiaceae bacterium
CGTCATCGGCCGGGAGAAACGCCCACAGGGCGGCCATCCCGTCGGGATGGGGGTGCAGTTGGACGCGGCGGTCGTTGCGGGCGGCGCGGTGGCGTCGGTCGGTGGCGTCGGGGTGGGCGGCCAGTACCGCTCGGGCCAGCGCGGCGCGCAGTTCCCCGACGGTCTGCTGGGGCGCCTTGGGTAGCACTCGGAGCTTGTACTGCTGCGGTGGTCGGTGCGTCGAGTACCTCGGTGGCCTCGCTGATCGCGCGGGCTCGGGGTAGGTCGATCGCCCCGGACTGAAGGGCGTCGAGGGTGTCGGGCAGCTGGGTCGACAACCGGGTGGCCAGGTGCAGCCGCGCGTCGGCCGCGCCACGGGACAGATGCAGCACCGGGGCAACTTCGGCGGTGGCGAATTCGTCGAGATCCGTGCCCGCTCGTAGGGTGGCGAAACGAGCCAGCGCCCGTAGCTGCTGAGCGTGAGCGTGTGCGATCAGCCGCTCCCACCCGGCCGCGGTCTCCAACGCGTCGTCGGCGTCCACCCCGCCTACATCCAGGCTGGACAACAGATCGGTGAGCAGACCGGATGGTTCGAACTGCGACCACGGCACGCCAGGCAGCAGGCCAGGCGGCGCCGGAGCCTCAGCATCGAACATACGTTCGAGTATAGCGTAATGGTCTGACATCGGCCGGTGCCGCACCGGTCGATCGCTGCTGCGGCGAAGACGACCGCGTCATCATCGGTCATCGCTACCGACACCCGTCAGCGGAGCACCGGAATGCTCGACGCTGTTCGCCATTGCGTAGCCTCCTCGTCCGACCCGGGGCCACGTACCCGTCACCGCCGATCGCCCAAGGAGGCCCCATGTACGACACCGACACCGACGAGATGGAGCGGCGACTGTCGCAGTGGACAAAGGGGTTCTCCGAGAAGGCCAAGCGGTTCCACGCGATGCGAACCTTGGTCGAGCAGGTTCAGGTCACCGAGTCGTCCAGGGATGGCGCGGTCCGGGTCACGGTGGACTCGCGCGGGATGCTCACCGACCTGGCACTCACTGACAGGATCCGCGAGATGTCGGCGCCGGAACTCGCCGTGCAGGTGATGGCCTGTTTGCGGCGCGCGCAACAGCAGCTCGCCCCGCTGGTCCAGGACGCCATGCAGGCCACCGTCGGTGGCGACCAACCCGTTGTCGAAAAGGTGGTGTCGGGCTACCGGGAGCGCTTCGGTGAAGAACTCAGCACGGCACCGGACCCGATGGTGCTCGGACTGGGCGCGATCGAAGACGACACTGCGCCGCAGCGTTACTCGCCACCGCCGAGGCGCCAGCCCCACGCGGCGCCGCCTGAGGATGAGGAGTACTTCGCCGACCGGGATTACCTGCGCTAAGGGGCACGATGTGGCCGACCAGTACGAGGTGCTCACTGAGGCACTACGGGAACACGCCAAGAAAGTCGACCGGATCAGCGACAGGTTGGCCGCGGCGGTGGACGCGGCGCGGGAGATGAGCCTGCCCACGGATGCTTACGGCTCCTACTGCCAGAGCCTGCCGATGTTGCTCAACCCGCTACAACACCTGGGAGCGACCGCGCTGGACAGCAGCGCCGAACGTTTGAGCAGCACTGCGGTCAGCGTCAGGGCAACCGCC
>JAICSB010000358.1 GCA_025937115.1 Pseudonocardiaceae bacterium
CGAGGCCAACCAGTGGCCCGCCGACGTCGTCGAATACTTCGGTGACCCTGCGACCGGTGGCGACGAGTGCCACATGGCGTTCCACTTCCCGTTGATGCCGCGCATCTTCATGGCCGTGCGGCGCGAGTCGCGGTTCCCGATTTCGGAGATCCTGGCCCAGACGCCCGAGATCCCCGATATGGCCCAGTGGGGCATCTTCCTGCGCAACCACGACGAGTTGACGCTGGAAATGGTCACCGACGAAGAACGTGACTACATGTACTCGGAGTACGCCAAGGATCCGCGGATGAAGGCGAACGTCGGCATCCGCCGCCGCCTGGCGCCGCTGCTGGACAACGACCGCAACCAGATCGAGCTGTTCACCGCGCTGCTGCTGTCGCTGCCCGGCTCGCCGGTCCTGTACTACGGTGACGAGATCGGCATGGGCGACGTGATCTGGTTGGGGGACCGCGACGGGGTACGTACCCCGATGCAGTGGACACCGGACCGCAACGCCGGCTTCTCCAAGGCCAACCCCGGCCGGTTGTATCTGCCGGCCAGCCAGGACTCGGTCTACGGCTATCAGGCTGTCAATGTCGAGGCCCAGCGTGACACGTCGACGTCGCTGCTCAACTTCACCCGCACGATGCTGGTCGTGCGGCGCCGGCACGAAGCCTTCGCCGTCGGGAGTTTCGAAGAATTGGGCGGCTCGAACCCGTCGGTGCTGGCGTTCGTGCGGCAAGTGTCCGAGGGGGGCGACACCGTGGTGTGCGTCAACAACCTGTCGCGGTTCCCGCAGCCGATCGAACTGAATCTCCAGCAATGGAGTGGTTGCACGCCGGTCGAGCTGACCGGGCAGGTGGAGTTTCCGCGCATCGGTCACCTGCCCTATCTGCTGACACTGCCGGGCCACGGGTTCTATTGGTTCCGGTTGACCGGATGCGAGGAGGACGCATGACCACTCGCGCCGGCAACGATGCGACGCCAACTGAGTTAGAGGAGTGGCGCTTATGACAGAGCCGGGCAAGCTGCCCTGGTCCGAGTGGCTTCCGCAGCAACGTTGGTACGCCGGCCGCAACCGCCAGCTGTCCACGGCTGAACCGAGCGTCATCGTCGGGCTGCGCGACGACCTGGACCTCGTCCTCGTCGACGCCGACTACGCCGACGGTTCCCGGCACCGCTACCAGGTGATCGTGCGGTGGGATTCCGCCCCGGTCTCCGAGTACAGCAACGTCGCCACCATCGGCGCCGCCGACGACCGGACCGGCTTCGACGCGATGTATGACGCCGATGCCCCCCGGTTCCTGCTATCCCTGATCGACTCTTCGGCCGTGCGCCGCGCGTCCGGTGTCGAGGTCCGGTTCGCCAAAGAGCCCGACGTCGAGCTGCCGGTGCAGGCGATGCCGCACGTGTCCGACGCCGAGCAGTCCAATACCAGCGTCATCTTCGACCGGGACGCGATCTTCAAGGTCTTCCGCCGCGTCAGCAGCGGCATCAACCCCGACATCGAGCTGAACCGCGTGTTGGGCCGCGCGGGCAACCCGCATGTCGCGCGGCTGCTGGGCACCTACGAGATGACGGGTTCGGGCGACACCGCCGACGAGGTGTGGCCGTTGGGCATGGTCACCGAGTTCGCCGCCAACGCCGCGGAAGGCTGGGCGATGGCCACCGCCAGCGTTCGTGACCTGTTCGCCGAAGGCGATCTGTATGCGTACGAAGTCGGCGGCGACTTCGCCGGCGAGTCCTTCCGCCTCGGTGAGGCCGTGGCGTCCGTGCACGCCACCTTGGCCGAGACCCTGGGCACCTCGAAAGCGGTCTTCCCGGTGGACAGCGTGCTGGCGCGGCTGGCGTCGACCGCGGCCCTGGTTCCCGAGCTCGAGGACTGCGCGGCGACCATCGAAGAGCGATTCGGCAAGCTGGTCACCGAGACGATCACCGTGCAGCGCGTCCATGGTGATCTGCACCTGGGCCAGGTGCTGCGCACGCCGGAGAGCTGGTTGCTCATCGACTTCGAAGGCGAACCGGGGCAGCCACTCGAGGAACGCAGCGCGCCCGATTCACCGCTGCGCGACGTGGCCGGCGTCCTGCGGTCATTCGAATACGCCGCCTACGGGCCACTGGTGGACCAGGCGAATGACAAGCAGTTGGCGGCCCGGGCCCGCGAATGGGTCGAACGCAATCGCACCGCGTTCTGCGACGGCTACGCGGCCGCCTCCGGGATCGACCCACGCGATTCGGCGCAGCTGCTGGCCGCCTACGAACTCGACAAGGCCGTCTATGAAGCCGGCTACGAGGCGCGGCACCGGCCCGGCTGGCTGCCAATCCCGTTGCGCTCCATCGCACGTCTGACCGCCGCCTGACCGCGGGCCGAACCGCCTGCGTGCGCTGCGCGCACCGCCGATGTCTGAAAGCATGTGCCGGTGCGAACCGAGATTTTCGACAGCGAGGCGAGGTTGTCCTGGGTGCTGGCGGCGCTGGCCGGCGTGCTGGGGGCGACCGCATATACCCACTCCGAGGGGTTCTTCGTTACCTTCATGACCGGCAACGCGCAGCGCGCGGTGCTGGGCTACTTCACGGGTGACGCGGTGCTGGCGATCACCGCGGGGCTGTTGCTGCTGTGCTTCGTCGCCGGCGTGGTGATCGCATCGGTGTTCAGGCGGCATTTCTGGGTCGCGCATCCCCACGGCCCGACCGCGCTGACGACGTTCAGCCTGGTGGCCGCCACCGCGCTTGACGTCGTCATCAGTGGGTGGACGGAACGTCAACTCCATTTGATGCCAATTCTGCTCGTGGCCTTCGGTATTGGCGCGCTGAACACCTCGTTCGTCAAGGATGGCGAGGTGTCGATCTCGCTGAGCTATGTGACCGGCACGCTGGTCAAGATGGGGCAGGGCATCGAACGTCACCTCGCCGGGGGAGCAGCATCGGATTGGCTCGGCTACTTCCTGCTGTTGGCCAGCTTCGCCCTGGGCGCGACGCTGGGTGGGTTCGTCAGCCTGGTGCTCGCCGGATATCAGATGCTGGCGGCCGCCTCGGTGGCATGCGCACTGACCACCGGCTACACCTACTTTCACTCCGACCGGCGCGCCCTGCTCGCCGAGTGCGAAAAGGAGCATCGGCAGTAGCGCTGACCGGTGCGCTACTGCCGATGCTGGTTCGCCGGGTTTTTAGGTGGCTGGTTGCGCCGGCTGTGCCGGTTGCGCGGCGGTGTTGCCGGCCAGCAGCACCTGCTGCATGTCGGGCTTCATGGCCATCAACTGCTGGTTCCAGTAGGGCCACGAGTGTGTCCCGTTGGCCGGGAAGTTGAACACCCCGTTGCGTCCACCGGCGGCCGCGTAGGTGTTCTGGAACTGCTGGTTGGTGCGCAGCGTGAGACCTTCCAGGAACTTGGCCGGCATGTTGTCACCGCCCAGGTCGCTGGGAGTGCCGTTACCGCAGTAGACCCAGAGGCGGGTGTTGTTGGCCACCAGCCGCGGAATCTGGATCATCGGGTCGTTGCGCTTCCATGCCGGGTCGGTGGACGGACCCCACATGCTGTTGGCGCTGTAACCGCCGGAGTCGCTCATCGCCAGGCCGATCAGGGTGGGCCACCAACCCTCGGACGGGTTGAGGAAACCCGACAGGGCGGCAGCGTAAGGGAACTGCTGCGGGTAGTACGCAGCCATGATCAGCGCTGAACCACCCGACATCGACAGCCCCACCGCGGCGTTGCCCGTCGGGGAAACCTGCTTGTTGGACTGCATCCACAGCGGCATTTCCTGGGTCAGGAATGTCTCCCACTTGTAGGTGTAGTTCTGGCCGTTGCTCGACGACGGCTGGTACCAGTTGCTGTAGAAGCTGGACTGGCCGCCGACCGGCATGATCACCGAAAGGCCGGACTGGTAGAACTCCTCGAACGCCGGGGTGTTGATGTCCCAGCCGTTGTAGTCCTCCTGCGCGCGCAGGCCGTCGAGCAGGTACACCGCGTGCGGCCCACCGCCCTGAAACTGCACCTTGATGTTGCGGCCCATCGACGGCGACGGCACCTCCAAGTACTCGACTGGAAGCCCCGGCTTTGAGAAGGCCCCCGCGGTGGGGAAGCCGCCGGTGGCGGCGACGAGACCGGACAGCAGGGAGGCCCCCATGGCCGCAATCGCGAGTCGGCGCGGCATGGTAGCCCCCGCGCCACGCAACTTTCGCACCTTTTCGATGAACGACATAGCTCTCTACCCATCCCAACTTTCATCTGCCGCACCA
>JAICSB010000566.1 GCA_025937115.1 Pseudonocardiaceae bacterium
CCCACCGATTTGCACCGACCGTTCGTTGATCAGCTGACCCGGCCCAACCCGGACGACCCGACCGGACGCGCCACCATGCGCCGGGTGCCCGAGGTGCTGGACTGCTGGTTCGAGTCCGGCTCGATGCCCTTCGCGCAGGTGCACTATCCGTTCGATAACGCTCAGTGGTTCGAACACCACTACCCGGGTGATTTCATCGTCGAGTACAACGGGCAGACTCGCGGGTGGTTCTACACCCTGCACGTGCTGGCCACGGCGCTGTTCGACCGGCCGGCGTTTCGCTCCTGCCTGGCGCACGGCATCGTGCTCGGGGATGACGGCCTGAAGATGTCGAAGTCCAAGGGCAACTATCCCGAGGTCACCGAGGTGTTCAACCGGGACGGCTCGGACGCGATGCGCTGGTTCCTGATGGCCTCGCCGATCCTGCGGGGCGGGAACCTGGTGGTCACTGAGCAGGGTATCCGGGAAGCCGTCCGGCAAGCGTTGCTGCCGCTGTGGAACTCCTGGTATTTCTTGACCCTCTACGCCAACGCCGCGGATCTCGACGGGCAGTGGCAGACCGGCAGCGAACACGTCCTAGATCGATATGTGCTCGCCAAACTGCATGACTGCGTCAGTGACGTCACGTCGCGGATGGACCGGTACGACATCGCCGGAGCGTGTGCCAGCGTGCGCGGATTCTGCGACGTGCTCACCAACTGGTACGTGCGCCGATCCCGGGACCGCTTCTGGGCCGGTGAACAGGACGCGATCGATACCCTGCACACCGTGCTGGAGGTGACCTGCCGGCTGGCCGCTCCGCTGCTGCCGCTGACCACCGAGGCGATCTGGCGCGGGCTGACCGCAGCGCGCTCGGTGCATCTGACCGAGTGGCCCGATCCCGCCTCGCTCCCGCAGGATCGGGACCTGGTGGCGTCGATGGACCGGGTGCGCCAGGTGGTGTCCGCCGTGTTGTCGCTGCGCAAGGCGCGGGGCCTGCGAGTCCGGCAGCCGCTGTCCCAGCTGACCGTGGCCGCGCCGGACGCCGGCGCGCTCACTGCCTTCACCGACCTGATCGCTGACGAGGTGAACGTCCGGTCGGTCGAGTTCACCGAGGACGTCGCCGCGCACGGCCGCTTCGAACTCACCGTCAACGCCCGGGCCTGCGGGCCCCGGCTGGGTGGCGACACTCAGAAGGTGATCCGCGCGGTCAAGGCGGGGGAGTGGGAACGCGGTTCGGACGGGGTCGTGACCGCAGCCGGCATCCCGTTGCTGGAAGGGGAGTACACCGAGCGGCTCGTCGCCGCGGACCCGTCCGAGACCGCGGCGTTGCCGGCCGGGTCCGGGTTGGTGGTGCTGGACACCACGGTCACTCCAGAGCTGGCCGCCGAGGGCATCGCCAAGGACTTGGTGAGGGTGGTGCAGCAGGCCCGCCGGCAGGCCGGCCTGCAGGTCACCGACCGGATCGCGCTCACCATCGACGCCCCGGCGGAGGTAGTCGCGGCGGCCCGGGAGCACGAGCAGCTCATCGCCGGCGAGGTACTCGCCCGCCGGGTCGACTACGCCCCGGTGCCCGACGGCTTCGCCGGCACCGTCGGCGACGGCGTCCCGGTGCGGGTCGCCGTCGCGGTCGTGAGTGCGTAACAGTGTTCCAGCACCCGAAACCACTCACGAGCAGCGCAGCTGCCACTCGTTGGAGCGAGCTGCTGCAGCGCCGGGGCATCCCCCCCGAGATCCGGGCCGCCGCGCCGAATGACCCGAGCCGGCACGATCCGGCCCGCTTCGTACCGGCGGCTACGCCGGAGGACACCCCATCGCGCCGGGTCGCGCTGCAGTTGCTGGGACCCGATGGTGAGACCGTGCTCGACGTCGGCTGCGGTGCGGGTGCCGCCGGGCTCGCCCTGGTGCCCAAGGTGTCGCACCTGACCGGGGTCGATCCCGCGGAGGACATGCTGCGCGCATTCGAGCAGGCCTGCGAGCAGCGCGGGCTGGCGCACCGTAGCGTTCATGGCCCGTGGCCGCAGGTGGCGGCGCAGGCGGGCGTCGCCGACGTCGTGGTCAGCCACCATGTGGGCTACAACACCCTTGAGTTGGGGCCGTTCGTCGTCGCGCTGGGTGTCGCCGCCCACCGCGGGGTCGTCGTCGAGCTGCATGCTGTGCACCCGGGAGCCTGGCTGGACCCGTTGTGGGCACAATTTCACGGGTTGCGCAGGCCACCCCCGGCGACCGCGGACGACGTACTGGCCGTGATCGCCGAAGTAGGGATACGCCCGGAGGTCCAGCGCTGGACCCGACCGGCCCAGCCGCGCAGTCCGGAGGCGGAGCTTGACTTCTCGATGCGCAGGCTGTGCCTGCCCGACGAGCGCCGGGACGAGGTCGCAGAAGCGGTGGCGAGGCTGGGCCCGCGCCACCGCGATCTGGTCACGATCTCCTGGTCCAGCTGACCCGCCAGGCTGGAGGACGATCCGGGCGTGAACGGCGTGGAGTTCGCGCTCGGGGCGGGGGCGGCGGTATTGCTACTGGCGGTACTCGCTGTGCGCTTTTCCACCCGTCTCGGGCTGCCATCGCTGCTGGTCTACCTGGCCATTGGGCTGTTGATCGGCGAGGCCGGCCTGGGCATCCAGTTCTCCGATACGCCGCTCACCGCGGCCCTGGGCATTGCCGGGCTGGTACTGATCCTGGCCGAGGGCGGTCTCACCACCCGGTTCTCGGTGATCCGCCC
>JAICSB010000269.1 GCA_025937115.1 Pseudonocardiaceae bacterium
GACGTCCGGCGGCGGAAAACTCGCCGCTGCCGTCGGCGGCGCTGCGGTGGCCTTCGAGGCCGACGAGATCGATGCCGCCACGCGAAGCGGGTGGAGCGTCGTCGTGGTCGGCCACGCCTCCGTGATCCGCGACATTGATCGACTGGTCGCGCTGGCCGGGCCCCACAGCCAACCGTGGGCCCCGGGTCGCACCAACCACGTCATCCGCATCAAGGCCGAACGGGTCACCGGCCGACGCATCGTGGCCAGTGCGAACGGGCACCGACCAGGGGACGAACCCACGCACGCTCGGACCTGTCGCGAGGCCAAGCACGTCGAAGGGAGTCGAGCATGAACACCGCTCACACACCCGGTGCCATCGTCGCCGGGGTGGATGGGTCCCAGGCGGCGCTGCAAGCCGTTCGCTGGGCGGCGGTTGAAGCGCGAAGCGTTCAGCGTCTCGTGCACACCGTCCAGTGGCGAGCTGATGAGGCCGGCGAGGACCAACTGCGGGAGCGCGTGGTCCGCCGACTGAAGAAGCAATCCGGGTTCCGCGAGCACCCGCTGGTGTATCTACGCTGGTCAGCCTCTCGTGATGATCTGGGCGGTGACCGGCTGGGAGATCGGGGTGGCCACCACGCAGGGATCGCCTACCGGCCCGACGAGCCGAACGAAGAACGGATCCACCGGGAGATGGAACGGTTGCGCAGCCGGTTGTGAGCTCGCCCGCGTGAACCGGCGACGCCCGCCGACGGTGTCTCAGCCCTCGACCGGTGTGTTCCACCGCGCTCGGACCAGGCTGTGGGTGCCGAACTGGTCATCCATGGTCGGGACCTGCGGCGTTGCTGGGTGGTGGCCGTCAGGCATTGATCGCAGGCCGTGGCGGTTCGACTGCTCTATCTCGTCCTCCGGCAGGTCATGGGCTGGCTCGGGCTCCTGGCCCGTAGCTCGCGATCGAAGAACGCGGAGATTCTGGTGCTTCGGCATGAGGTGGCAGTGTTGCGTCGCCAGGTCCGCCGGCCGCGGCTGTCGTGGGCGGATCGAGCGGTGGTCGCGGCGTTGACCCGGTTGCTGTCCCAGGCTGGCCAACTGCAGCGGATCGTCACCCCTGCCACGGTGTTGCGGTGGCACCGGGACCTGGTGACCCGACGCTGGACCCAGCCTCGACGCCGCCGCACCAGCGGCCGTTGCACGGCACCCGAGCTGCGCCGGTTGGTGCTGCGGCTGGCGTCAGAGAACTCAACCTGGGGATATCGCCGGATTCACGGCGAACTTGCTGGCCTCGGCTACCGGCTTGCGCCCAGCACGGTGTGGTTGATCCTCAAACGAGCCGGCATCGACCCTGCACCTCGCCGCGAAGGGCCGAGCTGGCGAGAATTCCTGCGTGTCCAAGCACACGGCATCCTCGCCACGGACTTCTTCTGCGTCGACACGCTGCTACTTCACCGGCTCTACGTCCTGTTCGTAGTCGAGCATGCCACCCGCCGCGTGCACCTCCTGGGCATCACCGCAAACCCGACTGGAGCATGGGTCGCCCAGCAGGCACGCAACCTGCTGATGGACCTCGGCGACCGCGCGGCTGGGTTCAGGTTCTTAATCCGGGATCGCGACAGCAAGTTCACCGACGTCTTCGATGCCGTGTTCGCCAGCGACGCCATCCGCATCCTGCGCACCCCGGTGCGTGCGCCCCGAGCGAACGCGATCGCCGAACGATGGATCGGCACCGTCCGCCGCGAGCTGCTGGATCGGATGCTGATCCTCAACCGGCACCAGCTTGAGGCTGTGCTAGCCGAGTACGTGACGCACTTCAACACCCACCGGCCTCACCGAACACTGAACCAGGCAGCGCCACTCCAACCGCTCCCACCCCCTGCGTCGCCATCCCAGCTTCGCGTCCGACGTCGCGATCGGCTCGGGGGACTGATCAACGAATACTCCCAGGCCGCATGACGTGGATGACCAATTCGGCACCCACAAGTGAACCGCCAGACCGAAGAGGCAAGCGAAGGTTGACGATCACCGACAATATAAGATGACCGCACTCTCACAGGACAGGCGTCTTTTGCTGACGGCTCTATGGCAATGACAGCTTAGTGTAAAATGAGTGCATGCCGCGCAAAAGTTGGGAGTGGTCCAAGCGAATAATGCATGGGTCTGGACGGCTCGTTCCGCTGGACTGGGGTAAGGAATTGTGGAAGTGGGACGTTGCCTTATATGAGGGTGGGGATGGCATCAAAGCCTCGCTCGACCGAAGTGGCCGCCCACCCGATGAGGACTCCATCCTCTTTGAAGCGACTCGCAGCTTGCTGGGCGATGTTGTGGACGCGGCGGGAGGCCTCGAAGGGTCGATCATCCGCTTGCATACTGCCATGGATCGAGCACAAAAGCAATATATTGAGTGGAGCGCTACCACCGGCGAACTACCAGACGGTGGAGGGATGATGGATTCGACCACGGAGGATGCGTGGTACGCCCTTGAAGAGTCGCTCGTGTGGGCTCGCACGCTCGATGATCGACTCCGGAGACCTCCTGTTGATCGACGACGCTACCCAGATCAAGGGTTGATTCCAGCGCTTGCGGATGGCCCGCGTCGCGAAGCTGTTATAGCCGCAAGAGCTCGTCTTCTTACAACCGGTGTGAACGAGGCGCGGTATCTTTCTGGGCTTAACCTTCATATGCAGTCAATCCAGGCTGGCTCGAAGGGTGGACGGGTACGATCAGGTCGCGTGCTGCTGCCGTTCCCAGATAAAGTTGACGGGTCAATCAGTCATCGATGGCAATTGACCTTTAATGACGACAGAGACGCTCTATCCTTCGCAGATCACTTGATGGAATCAGTTGAGCTGTTCATGGATGAGATGCTCGAAGCATTCGAGCAGCACGTTCCCAAACGGTTCAGATCGGCAGAAAGCTAACCCCGAAAACTTTCGCGTCAAGCGAAGGTTGATTCTCATCGACTTACGCAACGCCTGCCATCTTCATTACACCGCCACAAACCCTCGCGCTCGCTCCAAGAAATCTCCTACTGCAGACACCTGGGCGTGCGGCTTCATCTGGTGGTACAGGTCGCGGAGAAGATCTACGCTGATAGTCGAGTCCAGACTCTCGGCCAGCTCGATCGCTTCTATACCCCGGTCAGCTGCGGCGTCCAAGTCGCGTTGCTTGCCCGGTCGAGCCAGAGCATCGGCCTGGTGCGTCAGGTAGATCTGCCTGTCCCGGACGAAGGACTCGTCGAACAGGGCAACGCCCTCATCGAGCATGGCCGCTGCTTGATCAGCATGTCCTAGCAGCAACAAAGAGTCGCCAGCCTCGACCATGATCCACGCTGGCATGATCCAGTACAGCCAGGGATGTTCCTTATCGTCTGCAAGGTGCTCAACTTGGTTGCGAGCCTTGGAGATCGCCGTGGTGCAGCCCGAGACATCGTGCACTCCCGCCAGGGCATACGCCTGCCGAACGTACAGTTCCGCATGCAATCGTGCAGACGCCAGACCCCGTGCACCGGCGAGAGCGGTCTCAGCTAGCGTCACGGCGTCAGCGGGTCGCCCTTGATGAGCGGCTTGCTTGGACATCGAACCAAGGATGTGCGCACCTAGAGGACGATCGTCGGCACTGTGTGCCGCACGCAGGGCCGCGACGTTGTATCGCTGCGCCAGCCCAGGTTGCCTGGAGTCATAGGCGCCCCAGCTCGCAAGCTGCCCGAGCTCAGCGAGCGCGGCGAGGAGTTTGCGCCCGGTGGGCTCATCGTACGAGGCATGATCCAGTAGTCCGGCGACCCAGCCGAACTCGTGTTGCGCCAGCGAAAGCACACTGCCGCCCCCAGCGACGTCGTCCATCGACCGTAGTTCGGCGATCATGGCCGGAAGTCGATCTGCCAGCCCTGCTGACACTCGACGTCCTGTTAGCCCGGATACCAGTGGTTCCGGCTCGTGCACCAGCCACTGATGTGCCGGCGCGGTCAAAGCCGTGCCAGTCAAGGACAGGAACACTCGGCGCTTCACCCGACTATCACCACCACCGCTCAGCATGACTGCTGCCTCGACGGTACCTCGATTGCTCCATGGCGCCCTGAGCACGACGTCGTCCACCGGCTCGTCCGCCGCAGCCAAGGTGCCCTCGACCTCGGCTGACTGCCCTTCGGCAAGCAGGTGGTCTAAATCTTCCAGCGAGACCGAGAGAGCATCGGCAAGCTTGGGCCGAGACCACGGCTGCGGTGAGGTTTCGCCGCGCTCCCAGCGTCCAACCGTCGTGGGCTCGACGCCCACAAGCCGCGCGAGCGATTCCTGGCTGTGACCGGTGATCTCACGACGCTCCGCGAGAGCGCGGCGCTTGGCAGCCACAGTTCCCAGCTCCCCACCCGCAGATCGATCAAGTGCGCGACCAGCACACTATCGCAACAGTGTGATCACAGCGCCGCACCGGCAGGTGGATGACGTATGGGTGCCGCGAGCCTGTGCTGTCGCCGCCTCGGCAAACAGGATTGGCTTCTCCGATGGCCCCAGGGCCGGGTTGCACGCTGAGCTGGTGTGTCCACACGCGGGACTGCCCCCGACCCCGCTGCTAGCAAGCCCGGTGTCCCCGGTCCTGGGTGCCGTCCATGAAAGACATCACAGATGGGCATACGAGACCGTGCATCACGAGAGCAACCAGGCAGGCCAGGGCGACGACGACGTGCGTCACAGTGCTGACCATGGCCAACGACACGTCAGCAGCCGCAGCATCCGACCGGGTACTGCCGTGCCTATCACGGTGTTCGTTACCCACCTGCCCAACGGGGGGCTCTTACTCTGCGGCTTCGGCGCCAGACCGCGTGCGTATCTCAGCCCCTCCGATGCAACACCCCTGCGCCGTGAGCTGGCAGCTGCCTTTCGCAGTCGGGAGCCCGCACGTCGCGGTGAGCAGGGTGAACTCCTGTGATCAGGGAAGATCGCGAGCTGCTGGCCGAGTTAGCGCGGCTCAACAGAGCGATGGCGCCACTCGCCATGTGCATCATGGAGGGCACCGCCAGTGCTGATGAGCAACGCAACTACGCCCTGCGTCTGATTGCCGCTGGCGAGTGGTTGCAGCGACGTGCCGACGACAACGGTGGAACGGTCATAGAGGGTGAAGTTCTTGCCAACGGACCACTTTGAACCACCCCGGGTTCGGTAGAGACTCGTTGTTGGGGTCAGGCGACCAGGCTGATCAGGTCGCCCAGCTCGTACAGGGTCTCGAACTCGACCGGTGGCCTGCCTCCGCAGGCTCCGTGCAATCGATGGTTGTTATACCAA
>JAICSB010000656.1 GCA_025937115.1 Pseudonocardiaceae bacterium
ACCCCGTGGCCGGCCAGCAGGTGCGCCCACCGGTTAGCGGCCTGATCAAGCTCGCGGTAGGTCATCGACCGGCCCTCGACGCTGACCGCCACCGCCTCCGGGATACGGGCCACCTGTTGGGCGAACAACACCGGAATCGACGGCGCCGAGACGACCGGCCCCATCAACACCGCCCGATTACCCAGCACCGCCAACCGGACACGCTCGGACCCATCAAGCACATCGATCGACGACAACGTGCGGTTGGCGTCGGCGGTCATGGCCATCAACACCCGCTGCCACCGTGCGATGAGCGCTTCGATGGTGTCGGGGTCGAAGACATCGGTGCGGAACTCGACCGCCCCGCTTATGCCGGCGGGCGCACCGGCCTGGGTCCAGCGTTCGGCCAGCGAGAGTGTCAGGTCCATGCGTGCGGTCTGGGTGGTGACCGGTAGCGAGGTGACCTCCAGATCACCCAAGCTCAGCTCGGCGGCCGGGTCCCCGGCGAAGTTCTGCCAGGCCAACACGACCTGCACGAGTGGGTGATGGGTCAGGTTGCGGGTCGGGTTGAGTCGCTCCACGAGGACTTCGAAGGGCACGTCTTGGTGTTCGTAGGCGGCCAGGCTGCGCTCGCGCACCTGGGCCAGCACCTCGGCCACGGTGGGATCACCGCCCACGTCGACGCGCAGCACCAAGGTATTGACGAAGAATCCCACCAACTGGTCGAGCGCGGGATCACGCCGCCCCGCGATCGGAAAACCCACCGCCACATCGGAACTGGCACTGAGTTTGGCGAGCAGCACCGCCAAAGCGGCTTGCACCACCATGAAACTGGTGGCGTTATGCTCGGCGGCCAACGCGGCCACCCGCTGCTGCATCTCTGCGGGCCACTCCAGCGCCACACTGGCGCCGCGCTGATCCGCCACCAGCGGATAGGGCCGATCGGTGGGCAACTGCAGCCGCTCGGGCAGCCCGGCCAGCTCCCGCTCCCAACTGGCCAGCTGTGAACCGATGCGACTGTGGGTATCAGCGAGATCTCCGAACTGGGTGCGCTGCCACAGCGTGTAATCGACGTACTGCACCGGCAAGGGTGCCCACTGCGGGGCTTGTCCGCTCCGCCGGGCCGCGTAGGCCACCCCCAGATCGCGTGCCAGCGGGTTTATCGACCTGCCGTCGGCGGCGATGTGGTGGACCACCGCGACAAGTACATGTTCGTCCTCGGCGAGACGGAAAAGGGTTGCCCGCAAAGGGATCTCGGTTGCCAAATCGAAGGGATGGCGCACCGCGTCCTGCAATGCATCATCCAGCCGGGCGGGCGCCCAGCTGCTGGCATCAACGACCCGCCAATCCACCTCGACCCGCTCGACCGGAAGCACCAGCTGTTGCGGAATCCCCTCGGGGGCGACGACCAGGGTGCGCAGGCTCTCATGACGGCCCACCACGTCGGCTAATGCGGCGCCCAACGCCCCGGCATCGAGGTCCCCGCCCAGCCGCAGCGCCACCGCGATGTTGTAGACCGGAGAGGGGCCTTGTAACTGATCCAGAAACCACAACCGGGATTGGGCAAACGACAACGGCACGTCCCGCGGACGGGCACCGGCCACCAACGGCTCTAATCCGCCTCCGCCGATACCGACACGTGGGGCCAGCTGAGCCACCGTGGGCGCGTCGAACACCGTACGCACCGAAAGATCGGCGTCGAGGCCGGTGTTGACCGCCGCGATCAGGCGCATCGCCGACAGTGAATCCCCGCCCAAAGCGAAAAACGAGTCGTCGACGCCTACGCGGTCGACGCCCAGCACGTCGGCGTAGATATCGACCAGGATCTCCTCGACCGGATCACCTGGGGCGCGATACCCGCTCCCGGTGTATTCGGGTGCGGGCAGGGCGTGGGTGTCGAGTTTGCCGTTGGGGGTCAGTGGGAGGGCGTCGAGCGCTACCAGGGCGGTGGGGACCATGTAGGGCGGGAGCCGTTCGGCCAGGGCGGTGCGCGCCTGGGCGGGGTCGGCGGTGCCGGTGATGTAGCCGATGAGGCGTTTGTCGCCGGGGCGGTCCTCGCGGGCGATGACGGCGGCTTGGTCGACACCGTCCAGAGATGTTAGGGCGGTTTGGATTTCGCCGGGTTCGATGCGGTAGCCGCGGATCTTGACCTGTTCGTCGGCGCGCCCGAGGTAGTGCAGCTGCCC
>JAICSB010000243.1 GCA_025937115.1 Pseudonocardiaceae bacterium
AGGGCGCGGACGACGTTGCCGTGCCAGAGAAACCATTTCAGCCGCGCCAGGTCGTCGCGGACCTTGTTGATCAGTTTCGTGGCCACCTCGGAGGTGAGGCCGACGTCGGGGTCCAGGGGCGGTGGGTGCAGGGATTGGCCAGGTTGGTCATGACCGTGATTCGCATGGTGATGTGGAACCAATCGAGCAGGTGCTCGGCTTTCCGCGCGGAATTGCATCAGATACACGATCTGACGGTCTCGTGACCAGCTAAGCAGGGCAGACTCTACCGAGCCTCCTGCAACGCACTACACCGGACTGACCAGTGGATTTGCCGGGACGTTAGCGTCTGTTGCAAGATTCACGCGTCGTGCGGCGGAGGGGGTGTTGTGGCGGTAGAGGTCTATGAGCCTCAGGGATCGGCTCGGTTGGAGTTGGTCAGCGGTGTGATGCTGCTGCGTGAGGAAGACGCGGTCGTGGACGCGATGCTGAAGGGCTGGGCCAAGCAGCAGTTGGGCGGGCGCGGGCTGGCCGAGAAGACGGGTCCAGCGTCGGCAGGCGATCGCGCGGCAGTTCCTGGAATTCAGCAACGAGTATCCCTGGCACTGGACCGCCGCTCACCTCGACGAGTGGTCCGCCGACCTGGTTGGTGTGCTGGGCCGGGCGAAGTCCACCATCCGCAGTTACCACGACGCGATCCGCTCCTTGGACAACTACCTCAACGCGCCGCAGTACCGCTGGGCCGAGGAGTGCGACATCCGCTTCGGAACTCATCCGGTGCGGATCTGCTTCGAGTCGAACACGACCTCGCACCTGGTGGACTACGAAGGTAAGGCAGACCGGCGGCCGATGACCCGCGAGGAGTTGCAGCGGTTCTTCGACTACGCCGACGACCGGGTGGAGCAGGCTGCCCGGTCCGGACGCAAGGGCGCGTTGAGCGCCTATCGGGACGCCACCATGTTCAAGGTTATCTATGGGTGGGGGCTGCGCCGCACCGAAACGTCCAAACTGGACGCCACCGACTGGTACCGCAGCCCGCAGGCGCCAGAGCTGGGCAAGTTCGGCAAGCTGGAAGTCCGCTGGGGCAAGTCATCCAAGGGATCGCCGCCCAAGCGGCGCACCGTCCACAGCGTCATGCCGTGGGCAGTCGAGGCGGTCGAGGACTACATGGTCAACGTCCGACCGCGTTACGGTCTTCCGGACCAGCCCGCGCTCTGGCCGACTGAACGCGGCGGTCGGATCCGGCCCCGCCACATCGAGGAACGCTTCGCCGAGTACCGCGACGCGCTCAAACTGCCAGCCGAACTCGTCCCTCACTGCCTGCGGCATTCCCATGTTATCTCCCCTGACTCTGAGCCGGTGAGGCACGTGGGCTACGACGGCTGCCGGGCACGTGCCTCGCGAGTATCCGGAACTTGTCGGTACCCACAGTTACCTTCGCCACGCGGACGAGTTGATCAACCCGGGGTTCCGGGCCGAGCGGGCAGTGTCACCGCGAGACGGCGGCGTGTGGTGGGTGGTACTCGACGCTGAGCTGGTGGTGCACCGGGAGGCGAGCGCGTTTCTGGCCTGTTTGCAGGGCGCGGATCGGTCCCCGCACACGGTCCGGGCTTACGCCGGGCGAACGGCTCTGTTTCTGGGGTGGTGTGCGGCGGCCGGGGTGGACTGGCGGCGCATCGAGTTGGCGGAGTTGGCTCGGTTCAAGCATTGGGTCGAGGTCATCCCGACCCGAGCCGGGCGGACACGATCCGGGGCGACGGTCAACGCGATCTTGACCGCGGTGTGTGAGCTGCTGCGGTTCTGCGCGCGAAGCGGGCTGATCGAGGCGGCGGTGGCCGAGCGGCTGTCTGAGCCGCGCTGGCTGCGGTTTGCCCCGCCGGGGTTCGATGCCGGCGAGTCGGGCCAGTTCCGCAGGGTGCGTGCTCGGGCGTTGAAGGCGCGCGCCGCGATGCCATTTCCGGAGGCATTGACCGGTGAGCAGCTCGAGGCGGTGGTGGGTTGCTGTCGCCGGCCCCGTGAGCAGTTCCTGGTGGTCTTGCTTCGGGACACGGGGATGCGGATCGGGGAGGTGTTGGGGCTACGCCGAGCCGACATGCATCTGTTGCCGGACTCCCGCGCTCTGGGCTGCGCGGTGGTGGGGGCCCATGTGCACGTGCGGCACCGGGCCAACCCGAATGGCGCGTTGGCGAAATCCCGGTTTCCGCGCACGGTGCCGGTCAGCGACGTGGTGCTCGCCAGCTACGCCGACTACCAGCACGAGCGGGCTGAGCTTGTGGGCGAAGAGGGCACCGAGATGGTGCTGGTGAATCTTTACCATCAGCCGTTGGGCGCGCCGATGACCTACCGGGCGGCGAAGGGATTCTTCGACCGGCTGGCCGGCGAGTGCGGATTCCCGGTGCGACCGCACATGCTGCGCCACTCGGCGGCCACGAACTGGGTCCGCGCCGGTGTCGATCTTGACGTGGTGCGGGCGCTGCTTGGTCACGCGTCGCTGGCCTCGACGACGGTCTATCTGCACGCCCGCGACGAGGACAAACGGCGCGCGGTGGAGGCCGTCGCGGCGGGAAGACGATACCAGTGACCGGGCGCCCGCTACGAGTCGTCGGCGCCGGACACACCGATCACCGGCCCGAGGAGCCGGGGTGGTCACGGTGGCTGGATGCTCGGCTGGATCCGGCGTGGCGCCCCGGTGAGTGGGACGGCGAGACGTTGCTGTTCACCGGTGATGTGAACTCGCCTCGAACCGCGGCGTGGCGATGTCGCACACCCGGATGCCCGACCGGCACCCGCCGCCCGTCCGGGCGCTGCGATGGCTGCCGTCGGGCCCGAAGCGCGGCCGGGATCGGCTGGCCGGAGTTCGACACCGCGCCGCTGGCCCGCGCCACCCGCCCACTGCACCCTGGCTCATGCTCGGTGCGCGGCTGCGAAGGCGATCTGCACTCCAGCGGTCTGTGCTTTCGGCATGAACGCCGCTGGAACAAGGACCGAAGCGAACCGCTCGCGGCGTTCATCGCCCGGTCCCACCCGCTGGTCGCAGGCCCGCGGTGTCGGGTGGCCGGTTGCGACCGGGACAGCATCGGCCGTCGCCAGCTCTGCTGGTTTCACGACAACCGGCTCAAACGCCGACACAACACCGTCACGTTGTCCAGCGAGCAGCTGGAGGCGTGGGTGGCGCGCGAGCGACCCCGGCTCGGGGTGCACCAGTTCTCCCTGGTCGGGCTGCCCGAAGGGCTGCGCATCGAGCTGCTCTATGGGCTGCAACAGCGTGACCAGGCGCCACCGCCGCTGGACCCTACCGAGGTGCGGATCTTGCTCACCCGCCTCGGCGAGGCCGGCTCGCTACGTGACGCCGACCCGCAAGCGGTCTGCGAGTCCGGTGGAAAGGTCTACAACACAGCGACCCGAGGGCTGTTCCGCGACCTGCGGCGGCATCTGGATCGGGCCTGGGCCCAGTACACCAGCACCGACCCGTTCGTCGGCGACGTGTGGCAAGTGGCGCTGCTGGACCTGCGCGTCAACGCCTCCCGCCGCTGGCCAGCCACCCAAGGCGTGGTCGACTTCCGCGTCATTGAACAACCCTGGTTGCGCGAGGTTGTCAAGGACTGGGCCCGCGCCACGCGCCCTTACCTGCAGCGGCTACGGGAGACGCTGCGCGCCTGCCAGACCGCCTCCCACGCCTTGACCGCCGCCGGGAGCCCCGACCCGAGCGGTCTGGGCGCCGGGGAGTTCAGCCGCATCCTCGACGGGATCAGCTCGCGGCGCCGCCCCGACGGGAGTTCGTATTCCGCCTCGCATCGCAATCTGATGCTCTACCAGTTCTGCCAGGTCATCGAGCACGGTCGCGCCAGCGGACTGATGGCGACGGTGCCCGACCCGTTCCGTCCCGCCCGCCGGCACCGAGTCCGCGACGACCCGAACGAGGACGAGCTGGGCAAGGCCCTGCCCGAGACCGTGATCCGCCAGCTGGATGCGCACCTGCACCTGCTGGGCCCGACCGGCCGGGCCGGGGCGCTCACCGCGACCGACCTGCAATTGATGCACCAAACGATCTATCGGATCCTGCGCGACACCGGCCGGCGACCCGGTGAAGTGGTCAGTCTGCGGGTCGGCTGCATCGAGATCATCGACGGACAGCACAACCTGATCTATGACAACCACAAGGCCGGTCGGATGCGTCGCCGGCTACCGATCACCACCGACACCGCCGAGGTGGTCAGAACCTGGCAACGGCGACGGGCCCGACTGTCCACTCCGGACACGCAGCGGCAGTGGCTGTTCCCCAGCCCGTTGCTGCGCGCCCGGCAGTCGCGCGGACACGTGACCTCGGCCTGCGTGGGCAGGGCGTTCAAAGCCTGGGTCGCCCAGATCGGGGTTATCGACTCCGAGCTGCTCGGCCCCGATGGCACCCCAGCTCCGTTCGACCCGTCGTTGATCACCCCGTACGCCCTGCGCCATAGCTACGCCCAACGCCATGCTGATGGCGGAGTGCCGGTTGACGTGCTCAAAGAGCTTATGGATCATGCCGCGGTTGCCACCACCATGGGCTACTACCGGGTCGGGCTCAAACGAAAACAGCAGGCCATCCGCTCGGTCGGGGCACTGGCTGTGAACGCGGCGGGCAACCCGGCGCCGTTCACCAGCCCCACCGCCTACCAACGGGCCTCGGTGGCGGTGCCGTTCGGCAACTGCACCGAGCCGTCCAACGTCAAAGCCGGCGGCGGGACCTGCCCGATCCGGTTCCAGTGCGCCGGCTGCGGGTTCTACCGGCCCGACCCGTCCTACCTGCCCGCCCTCGAACAGCACATCGCCGCGCTGCGCGCCGACCGCGAAACCGCCCAAGCAATGGGCGCCGCCGGCTACGTCACCGACAACCTCACCGCCGAGATCCACGCCTTCTCCCACGTCGCCGAGCAGATGCACCACCGCCTCGCCGAACTCGCCCCACACGAGCGCGAGGAGGTCGAACACGCCAGCAAGCTGCTGCGCCGGGCACGCGCCGCCACACCACTGCCCGTGATCACCCACCCCTCACCCCACGGGGAAACCGGATGACCACCACCGACCGCACCGCGGGGCTACGGGCGGCCCGGACCCAAGACAGCCACGACAAACGCCGCCGCGCCCTGACCGCCATCAACGCCCTCGAAGCCGCCGACACCCCGATCACCGCGGCCGCCGTCGCCCGCGCCGCCGGCGTGTCCACCTGGCTGCTCTACACCGACGGTGTCCGCGAACACCTCGACGCCGCACGCCGCCGACAGGCCCAGACCTCCTCCGGCCCACCCCGCGCCGTCGCGTCAGTCGACCAAGCACCACTCACCCCGGCCAGCCTGCGCACCGACCTCGCACTCGCCCGAGCCGAGATCAGCCGGCTCCGCGCCGAACACGACAAACTCCGCCACCGGCTACGCCTCCAACTCGGCGCCGAGATCGACGGACCAGACCGCGCCGAACTCATCACCCGCGTCGCCGACCTTGAATCACTCACCCGCCAACTACTCACCGAACGCGACGCCCGCACCACCGAAGCCGACCTCGCACAGCGACGCATCCAGGAACTCGAAGACGACCTGACCGCCGCCCGAGACAGCCTGCGCCGCGTGATCAAAGACCACAACCGGCCACACCCATGACCAACCAAGCAGTCACCCAACTTGCCCCACGTGCCTCGCACTCAGCAGACAGCAGAAACTCCCACAGAGCAGGGAATACTCAAGATCCAGTACAGATAAC
>JAICSB010000149.1 GCA_025937115.1 Pseudonocardiaceae bacterium
CCGGCCGCAGGCGTCGGATCCGGCAGACCGGCTGCTTACCGTGCCCAACGCACTCAGCCTGCTTCGGCTGGTAGGTGTCCCGCTGTTCCTGTGGCTGCTGCTGGGCCCGCACGAGGACCTGCTCGCGGTGCTCGTGCTGGCGATGTCGGGTCTTACCGACTGGTTGGACGGCAAACTCGCCCGGTTGCTGAACCAGTCCAGCAAGCTGGGCGCGTTGCTTGATCCTGCGGTCGACCGGCTGTACACGCTGAGCACACTGCTCGCGTTCGGGATACGCGATGTTCTACCGTGGTGGGTGATAGCGGTGCTGCTCGGTCGAGACGTGGTGCTCCTATTGAGTCTGCCCGTGCTGCGGCATCACGGCTACGGTCCGCTGCCGGTGCACTACGTGGGCAAGGCAGCGACTCTCTGCCTGCTCTATGCCTTCCCATTCCTGCTACTCGCCCACGACGCGCATGGTTGGGTGGGCGCGGTGGCTCAGGCGTTCGCGGTGGCCTTCACCGGATGGGGCGGTGGGCTGTACGTCTGGTCGGGAGTCCTGTACTTACTTCAAGTTCGGCTGACGGTGCGCGCAGCGAGGGCTGCCACCGGTTGAATGAATGGGGGATGATGTGGAGGAGCCCGCTGTGGTCCCCAAGGAGCTGCGGTACACCCCGCAGCACGAGTGGGTGCTAGCCGGCGCGGACGGCACGGTGCGGATCGGCATCACCGACTATGCGCAGCGGCAACTCGGGGACGTCGTTTACGTGCAGTTGCCGCCAGTCGGGGACTCGGTGACGCCGGGAGAACCGGTCGGCGAGGTAGAGTCGACCAAGAGTGTGTCGGAGCTCTTCGTGCCGGTCGCGGGTGAGGTCATCGCCTGCAACGATGCTCTGCAGGACAACCCTGAACTGGTTAACTCAGACCCCTACGGGGTGGGCTGGATGATCGAAGTCAAGCTGGCGGAGCGATCAGCGGCGGACTCACTGATGGATGCCGAGGACTACCGCATCCTCATCGAGGAGGACGGCTGACCTCCGTCCTCAGGTCTGCGGGTGGCACGATAGGTTGTGATCCGATCAACGACGACCACCCCGTGAGGAGAGCCCAGCGTGAGCACCAACGACGGGCCCGGTGTACCACCGGAGCGGGGCCCGGAGCAGACATCGACGTTCCGGGCGGACTTCCTCGCCGAGGTCGAGGGTGTCGAGGCACCGGCGCCACCAGTTGCCGGCCTCGATGCATTGTCTGCCGGCTCGGCTCTGTTGGTGGTCAAGCGTGGCCCTAACGCCGGTTCGCGGTTCCTTCTCGACCGGTCCACCACGAGCGCAGGCCGGCATCCGGAAAGCGACATCTTCCTTGACGACGTCACGGTTTCTCGCCGGCACGCCGAGTTCCGCCGCGAGGGCGGCGAGTTCGTGGTGGTGGACGTCGGGAGCCTCAACGGCACCTACGTCAACCGCGAGCCGGTGGACACCGCTCTGCTGGCCAGTGGTGATGAGGTGCAGATCGGCAAGTTCCGGCTGGTGTTCTTGACCGGTCCGCGCGCCGGGGACCGAGGGGCTGACCAGGGGTCCCGGTGACAGCTCCGGGCCGCTCCGGGGATCTCGCCGGGGCGAGCATCGGGTCAGTACTCGCGCAGTTGCGGACGGACTTTCCCGATGTCACTATCTCGAAGATCAGGTTTCTGGAGTCCGAGGGACTCGTCCAGCCGGAACGAAGCGCAGCTGGCTACCGGCAGTTCTCGCCGGCGGACGTGCAACGGCTGCGCTACGTACTCGCTGCCCAGCGCGACCATTACCTCCCGTTGAGGGTCATCAAAGAGCACCTTGACTCGTTGGACCGCGGTGGCCCTGAGGGTCCGTCTGAAAGACACTCTGAGGTGAGCTGGCCACGGCCGGCCCCGGCCTGGTCGGAGAACCTCGACACCGTCGATACCACGCGCGTCACCCAGGAGGAGTTGCTCGCCGTCGCCGGCATCGGACGCGCGGCGCTGACCGAGCTCGAGCAGTTCGGTCTGGTCCGGCCGGGTTCAGCCGGCTTCTACGACACCGATGCGGTGTTAGTGGCAAAGACCGCCCGGGCGATGACCGACTTCGGGCTCGAACCGCGGCACCTACGCTCCTTCCGCGCGTCGGCTGACCGGGAGGTGGGCCTGCTGGCGC
Organism: Pseudonocardiaceae bacterium; assembly: GCA_025937115.1. Next base: position 2,145 of record JAICSB010000149.1, read on the forward strand.
AAATCGTTACTCCGATGAGCCGGCAGCGAGATCCCGACGCGCGAGCTCGCGCCGACGAGGTGGTTCGGGAGTTGGCCGTGCTGTCATTGCGGCTGCATGCGCTCCTCGTGAAGATCGGGCTGCGTGGCGTCATCGGGAACTGACCGAATTTGAATTGCCGCGGGACTCGGCATCGAGAGGGTGCCGCGTGTAGCGTCTTAGGGTAGCGATGGTGGAGACTTGACTGGGCTGGCAGAGAACGGCCGGTACCCAATCCACCGCCGAGCACGACGATCCTCGAGGCACCCGGGACCGCAGGGTGCGGCGGGAGGGAGGCGCAACGCGATGAGCGAGATGCGTGTCGTCGGGGTCCGGGTGGAGTTGCCGGCGAACCAGCCGATCCTGCTGCTTCGGGAGACCGAGGGTGAGCGCTACCTGCCGATCTGGATCGGTTCGGGGGAGGCGACTGCCATCGCCTTGGAGCAGCAGGGAGTGCAACCGGCCCGACCCATGACTCACGACCTACTCAAAGATGTGATCAGCGCGCTGGGCAGGGAGTTGAAACAGGTTCGGATCACCGAACTGCAAGAGGGCACCTTCTTCGCCGAGCTGGTCTTCGACGGCAACGTGCGGGTTTCCGCTCGGCCCAGCGACTCGGTCGCCCTAGCGCTGCGGGTTGGGGTACCAATCCACGTCGAGGAGTCGGTGCTCTCCGAGGCTGGCCTGATCATCCCTGATGAGCAGGAGAACGAGGTCGAAAAATTCCGGGAGTTCCTCGACTCGGTGTCCCCGGAGGACTTCCGCGGAGCGGATACATGACGGCTGTCGCGGAGCGGATACATGACGGCTGTCGCGGAGCTGAAAGCTGTCGCGGAGCGGACGTCTGCTGGGCGCTACCCTTAAGTTGAGGTTGACGGTGAGACTCCGCGCGTCGCATTGACCCACTACCCGTCGACGCCTACCGTCGACCATCACAGCAAGTTGGGCCAGTGTGATTCGCCCCGAACGGCCGCAGGATCCGTCACGGGCCGCGTGGCTCACGAGCTACCGACGTACGGCGTGGGAGGCATGGGTGGTCGACGGACCGCAGGGCGCAGCGGGCGAACCTGCGGCGCAAGGCACCCTGTTCCCCGATTCCGTTCTGGCTGATCCGCATGGCGTGACAGACCAACTGCTTGGCTATCGAGGTCCAGCGGCCTGCCAGATCGCCGGGATCACCTACCGTCAGCTGGACTACTGGGCACGGACGAACCTGGTTGTGCCCTCGATTCGCGGCGCCTCCGGATCCGGCAGCCAACGGCTGTACTCGTTCAAAGACATCCTGGTGCTCAAAGTGGTCAAGCGGCTGCTGGACACCGGTGTCTCGCTGCAGAACATCCGGGTGGCCGTCGAGCACCTGCGTCGCCGCGGAGTTCGCGACTTGGCACGGATCACGCTGTTCAGCGATGGGACCACGGTCTACGAGTGCACTTCCCCCGAGGAAGTGGTGGATCTGTTGCAGGGCGGCCAAGGAGTATTCGGCATCGCCGTCAGCGGTGCGATGAAGGAGATCGCCGGATCGATCAGGCAGTTCCCCCCGGAACGCGCCGACGGTGGGCACGTCGCGACAGCTCCAGAGGACGAGCTGACCAAGCGTCGACGGACGCGTCGAATCAGCTGAAGCGCAGCTGTGTAGCCGGTCACAGCGGGTACCGGGAGCGCAAGGGTCGAAATACTCCACAGGTACGGTAGATGAGTGGTCGCCAAGCCCGTGCCGGATACCGTCGTTGCCCTGGCGTCGAAGGAGCGAACCTTCGCAATGAATACAGCCGACCGTCGCTCACTGTCAGACCTGGAGCACGGCACCCCGTTCGCCGATCGACACATCGGGCCACGTCCGGCTGAGGTGACCCGGATGCTGGATGTCATCGGCGTCGAGTCATTGGAGCAGCTCGCCCGGCTTGCGCTCCCGCCCGGCCTTCTGGACCAAGCCCGGGACCCGGAAATCGTCGCAGACCTTCCGGCGGCGGCCACCGACGTGCAGGCACTGGCCGAACTGCGTGAGCGGGCCGCCCGGTGCCATCCGCGGGTGCCGATGATCGGGATGGGGTACCACGGCACCGTGACTCCGCCGGTGATCCGCCGTTCGGTGCTGGAGAACCCGGCCTGGTACACCGCTTATACGCCTTATCAGCCGGAGATCTCGCAAGGTCGGCTGGAAGCGCTGCTCAACTTCCAGACGATGATCTGTGACCTCACCGGTCTACCGCTGGCCAATGCGTCTTTGCTCGACGAAGCCACCGCGGCCGCCGAGGCGATGACCTTGCTGCATAGGGCGAGCCGGACCACGTCATCGCGATTCGTCGTCGACGCCGACACGTTGCCGCAGACGCTGGCTGTGCTGGCTACCCGGGCTGAGCCGCTGGGGATCGAGCTGGAGACCGCAGAGGTGGGCAGCGGGCTGCCGGACGGCGACTTCTTCGGAGTGCTGCTGTCCTATCCGGGTGCTTCCGGTGCGTTGCGCGACCACGCACTGCTGATCGAGCAGGCACACGAACTCGGCGCAGCGGTAGCCGTCGCGGCCGACCCGCTCGCGCTGACGTTGCTGGTAGCGCCGGGAGAGATCGGCGCCGACGTGGCGATCGGATCCACTCAGCGCTTCGGCGTGCCGATGGGTTTCGGTGGGCCACACGCCGCCTATCTGGCGGTGCGCAGCGGCTTGGAGCGCCAGCTGCCCGGCCGGCTGGTCGGGGTGTCCCGCGACGCAGACGGCTCGCCGGCGTTGCGCCTGACGTTGCAGACTCGTGAGCAGCATATTCGTCGGGACAAGGCGAACAGCAATATCTGCACCGCGCAGGTGCTGCTGGCCGTGATCGCCTCTATGTATGCGGTGTACCACGGCCCGGAGGGGCTGCGCGATATCGCGCGGCGGGCGCACCGGATGGCCGCGGTGCTCGCCGCTGGGCTGCGCGACGGCGGCGTCGACGTGGTGTCCGACGCGTTCTTCGACACGGTTTTCGCCCGGGTGCCAGGCCGGGCCGCCGAGGTGGTCAGGGCCGCTCGCGCGGCGGGTGTGGACCTGCGGCAGGCCGACCGCGATCACGTCGGGATCAACTGCGCTGAGACCACAACTCGGGAGCACCTTCAGGTGGTATGGGAGGCCTTCGGCGTACCGACCGGTGACCCGGACGTCCTCGATCGCGAGATTCCGGACGCGATACCTGACGTGTTACGGCGAACCTCGCCGTTTCTCACCCACCCGGTGTTCTCCGCCCACCGCAGTGAAACAGCGCTGCTGCGCTATCTACGCATGCTGGCCGACAAGGACGTGGCGCTGGACCGCAGCATGATCCCGCTGGGCTCCTGCACGATGAAGCTCAACGCCACTGCCGAGATGGAGCCGATCAGCTGGCCAGAGTTCGCCGAGCTGCACCCGTTCGCGTCGCGGGAAGACGCGCAGGGCCTGCTCGACGTAGTCAGCGACCTGGAGCGCTGGCTGGCCGCACTCACCGGTTACGACGCGGTGAGCCTGCAGCCCAACGCGGGCAGCCAAGGCGAGTTCGCGGGTCTGCTGGCGATCCGCGCCTACCACCGCAGCCGCGGCGAGACCGGTCGGGATGTCTGCCTCATCCCGTCGAGCGCGCATGGCACCAATGCAGCGTCAGCGGTGATGGCCGGGATGCGGGTCGTGGTCGTCGGGTGTGACCGCAACGGCGACGTCGACCTCGGCGACCTCCGCGCGAAGATCGCCAAGCACGGTGCCGAGCTGGCTGCCATCATGATCACCTATCCGTCCACGCACGGGGTGTACGAGCGCGCTGTGACGCAGGTCTGCGGACTGGTGCACGATGCCGGGGGACAGGTCTATGTCGACGGGGCCAATCTCAACGCGCTGCTCGGTTTGGCCCGTCCGGGCCGCTTCGGCGCCGACGTCAGCCACCTCAACCTGCACAAGACGTTCTGTATCCCGCACGGTGGCGGCGGGCCGGGAGTGGGACCGATCGGGGTGCGGGCCCACCTGGCCCCGTTCCTCCCTGGGCACCCGGAGACGGCCCCCAACGCTGCGGTGGGACCGGTGTCCGCGGCACCCTGGGGCAGCGCGTCGATCCTGCCGATCAGCTGGGCCTATATCCGGATGATGGGCGCTGACGGCCTGCGCCGCGCCACGCTCACCGCGGTGGCGGCTGCGAACTACATCGCCCGACGCCTCGAACAGCACTTTCCGGTGCTCTATACCGGCAGCTGTGCTGATACCACGCAGACGGGTCCCGGCGGCCTGGTAGCGCACGAATGCATTCTGGATCTGCGGCCGATCACCAAGGCGACCGGCGTCACCGTGGAGGATGTCGCCAAACGGCTGACCGACTACGGCCTGCACGCCCCGACGATGTCCTTCCCGGTGGCCGGCACCCTGATGGTCGAGCCCACCGAGAGCGAGGACCTTGCCGAGCTTGATCGATTCTGCGATGCCATGATCGCGATCCGGGACGAGATCGACCGGGTCGCCGAGGGGGAATGGCCCGCCGACGACAATCCGCTGCGCTGTGCGCCGCACACCGCGAGCTGTCTGGCCGACAAGTGGGACCACCCCTACAGCCGGGAGCTCGCCGCCTACCCGACAGGCCGGACGGTAGCCAAGGTGTGGCCGCCGGTTCGGCGGATCGACCAGGCCTACGGGGACCGCAACCTCATGTGTTCTTGTCCCCCGGTAGAGGAACTCAGCTCCTAACGCCCCGCTGAGTCCCCGGAATCGCGGTCTACTCACGGCCGGACCGCTCTGCAAGAACATCCGAAGCCTGTGACCCACCCATGCATGCGCTCTCTGAGCTGTGGGTATTCCCCACCAATGAGCAACGATGCTTGCGGGCCGGAGGGTCGCGCGGTGGCGCTGGTTACCGGGGCCAGCCGCGGTTTGGGTTTCCTGCTCGCCCGCGAGCTCGCCCAACGCGGGCACGACTTGGTGCTGTGCGCACGATCAGCTGGCGGGCTCGACGCCGCCCGCGCCGACTTGGAGCACTACGGGATCCAGGTACTGGGCGTGCCCGCGGACATCGGCGTGGCCGCCGAGGCCGGGCGGGTGGTCGACGCGGCGCTGGCTCGGTTCGGCCGGCTGGACGTCTTGGTGTGCAACGCAGGGCTGATCCAGGTTGGGCCGGCGGCGGCGATGCGGCCCGACGACTATGCACAAGCGATGGACGTGATGTTCTGGGGGTTGGTGCATCCGGTGCTGGCCGCGCTCCCGGCGCTGCGCCGCACCGGCGGGCGGATCCTGGCCGTCACCTCGGTGGGCGGAAAGCTGCCTGCCCCGCACCTTCTGCCCTACTGCGCGGCTAAGCACGCAGCCGTCGGATTCGCTGAGGGGTTGCG